>CALGMC010000265.1 GCA_937959145.1 uncultured Chlorobiales bacterium | reverse complement strand
GTAGCCGACAAGTGCAATGCGCGTGATGTGTTCGCGCCACTTGGTTCGCGTTTCTTGTTGGCGTGAGATGAGTTCCAACTTGCGTTTGAGATACGAAATGCGTTGCCAAACAAGGCGACGGTCGGTCTCGATTTGCGTTTCGCCCGGTCCCTTTGTGCCGATGCCGCCTTTTTGTTTGGAAAGGTGCGTCCATTGGCGTGTCAGGCGAGGCAGGAAGTATTCGAGTTGTGCGAGCTCGACTTGCAATTTGGCTTGTGCCGATTTCGCACGAAGCGCGAAGATTTGAAGAATGAGCGCGGTGCGGTCGAGGATTTTGCACTCTAAAAATGTTTCGAGGTTTCGCGCTTGAACCGGAGAGAGGTCTTCATCGAAAATGACGAGGTCGGTCGCGGTCTGCTTGACGAAATCCGAAAGTTCATTCACTTTGCCTTTGCCAATGAAGAACACGGGGTCGATGTGTTCGCGCTCTTGAATAAACTTTTCTAAAACGATTGCGCCAGCGGTATCGGCAAGTTGTTCAAGTTCAGAAAGGTAATCTTGAACCTGCCACTTGTAAACTTCAGGCGGACGGCTTACGCCGACTAACACCGCCTTTTCACGAAGCAAGGTTTCGATAGGTGTAATTGTTTTAAGTTTGAAAAAAGCGTTTTAACGAACGGCTGAATTTAGCAAAAAACGTTTGAAAGCAAAGTCGCTGTTATCGCTGTTAGATAAAGCAAATGTTAATCACAAGATGCTATACCGCTCGCACGATGCGAGACAAACGACGCAAACGGCTATTTCGTCTTGTCTCATCACAGCCATATCGTTTTTTTTAGAGGCGAATATCGCTAAATTCTTTCGTGTTAGAGACGCACGCAAAGAACGAATAAAGATGTGGATAAACGACGTCGCCTATTATCTTGCAATACATTTCTTCGAAGCGGAAAAACTGAACTCAATTTATGCACGCTCAACACAACGCCGTTTCCTCCAACGCAGTGCAGCCGAATACGGCGACCACGCAATCATCATCGACACTTTTGCACAATCAAAACTCCGACCTCGCCGCGCTTTTTGCGACAACCATTTTAGATGAATCCACGCTGACGCAACCACAAGTGGAGTCGGCGTTTGAATACTGCCGCGAAGTCTCGTGGAAGCACGCGAAAACGTTTTACTTCGCCACGCATTTCTTGCCCGCACCGAAGCGTCGAGCGGTTCATGCTGTTTACGCGCTCTGCCGCTACGTCGACGACATCGTCGACCACAGCGAAGATAAACTCTCACGAAAATCGCTCACCAAAGAAAAAATTGTTTTGCTCATCAATAAATGGCGCAGCGATATTGAATCGTGCTACAAGGGCATGCTCATCGACCACCCCATCATGATTGCGTGGCACGATACGCTCAAAAAATATCATATCCCAAAAAACTTGCCGCTCGAACTCATCGACGGCGTGTGCATGGATTTGAAGCAAAATCGATACGAAACCTTCGACGAACTTTACACCTATTGCTACAAGGTCGCCTCTGTCGTTGGACTCATGACATCGGAAATTTTCGGATACACATCGGAAGAATCGCTCAAACACGCCATCGAGCTCGGAATCGCCATGCAACTGACCAACATTCTGCGCGATGTTGGCGAAGACGCGCAAAAAGGACGCATTTACTTGCCGCTCGAGGACTTGAAAAAATTTAATTTGACAGAAGAAGACATACTCAACGGCGTAATGTCGGAAAACTTCATCAACTTGATGAAATTCGAAATTGAACGCGCACGACACTATTACAAAGAATCGGAAAAGGGAATTGCGATGCTCTCGCAGGATAGCCGCTTAGCCGTTAAAGTTAGCCACGATAATTACAGCCGTATTTTGCGACGCATTGAAGAAATCAATTACGAGGTGTTCAACCAACGTGCGTTCGTTTCAAACACAAAAAAACTTGCACTTCTGCCCTATATGTGGCTGAAAGTGAGACTGATGTAACGCTTCTTAAAGCGAGGTGGGTTATGATAATCATTGGAAAAGCGCACGGACAAGTAGAACTTTCGTCCGATTTAGATACGGTCTTTCGTTATTTTGCCGACCACAAAAAAATTCTTGGATTTAATCCCCTTTGCAAAGCCGTCGTTGAAACTGAAATTCCTGACGTATACCGGTGGGACTTCGAAATTGCCGACCCGCGTGCGCACCCGATTCAACTCATTTTTTACGTCAAGCAGTCGCTTCAAGAGCAAGTAGAACCGCAAAGCGCGAAGCCAACAGACGACATCATTTCGCACCATGAGTTCATGCGCCGTATCTTTTGGTCTGAAATTCCCATCGAGATAGAAGGAGAGCCGCCAAACGACCACACCTTCGTTGGACTTGCGTCGGGACAAATGCTTCTCAAAAAAGTTTCTGAACAATCTACATTTGTCGACGTCGACATGCGCGTTACAGTTGATTTTCAAGTTCCCATTTTGCTTCGCGTTTTTCCTGAACCCATCATCAAGGTGATGGCAGAAGTCGCCATGAGCGCGGGCATGCAGACGGTCTCGAACAAAATGCTCGAAAACATCAGCAAAGATTTCAAGTTCTCGTTTGTTCGCTCCGACCACGCGGGCATGGTGAAACCGAATTAAACCAAGAATCAAGCCACAAGAATTAAACCGAAAAAAGAGAGGCGGATTTTTAACCGCCTCTTTCTGTTGTGCCTGTCGTTGATTTCATTTCCCAAAATCTCAAACCTCAACACTCAAACCGTGATAGCATTGCCACGGTAAATGCGCGAGCGATAGCGTGAGTCGTCGGGCTTCGGAAGCGGCGCGGAAGTCAAAAGGCATGCAATCACGAATCGCTCGAGCTCTTCCTCAAATTCGCTTTCCGTTTGCGGCTTTTCAGATTTAGCGCGGCGCGTCAGGTCGACTTGATTGACGGCGGAGTGATGCACAAGCCGCTCGTTCTCAACGCCCAGCGTGGCGGTCAGGCTGTGCAAACTCGTTTTGATGAAATTCGCAAGCGCAAATTCTTCCGCTGTAGATTGTTGCGAGGTTTTTGGCGTAACCAAAACGATTTGCATTTCGCCAAGAAGCGAACACTTGCGCGCAATGCGGAAGTGATAGGTTAAGTGATGCTCGACGAGTTCCTCAAAGTCTTTTTCATCAAACACGCCGTCCCAGTTTCCCGATTTATCGGCGACAAGCGGCTTAATCGGAAGCGAATCAAACGGCGTTGAAATCACCGCATCAGGTCTGCCGTATTGTGTGACGGCTTTATCTATGCCGCTTTCCAACTGAAAGCCAATCGCAAAAATGTGCAAGCGATTTTCCTTGACCTTGTCCGAAAAGCGTTTGGCGAATTGCTCGGCGGTGTAAGTGCTTTTCGTCATCAAAACAACTTGCTTGACTTTATACTCATCGATGTAAGTGCGAACTAACCGCGAGACTTCGGCAAAGAGGTATTCCCCGAAAATGTAAATGGTCTTGCCTTCGAAGGCGGCGAGGCGTTCTTGTTTAGGTTTGCCGAAGAGTTCGCCTTCGGGCACGGTGCGGTCGAAGCGCAAGCCGCCAGAAGGGTGGAAGGTTTCGCCCGAAATATTTTCCGTTGCCAAGTGATGCAC
>CALGMC010000264.1 GCA_937959145.1 uncultured Chlorobiales bacterium | reverse complement strand
CCGAAGATTTTTTCAGCGATGACTTCGGAGCGAAGCAGTCGAAGATTCAACTGTGGCATGTAGAGCAGTGCCGCCGAGAGTTCAGGTCCGCCGCAAATGATGAAGGTGGCGACTTTTTTCCCCGCCAACATTTTCAACAGATTGCTTTGATTGAGCGCGCCTGAAAGGCTTGGCGAAAGTTGCAGGTTGTAAATCGGCGAGCCGAGCAAGACGAGGTCGAACTCTTCCAAGAAACTGTAATCGGCGCGCGGCGGCGTTTTGGCTTTCTCAACGTAAAATCCGTTTTTAACCAAATGCTCACCGATGGAATCAATAATGCGGTCGGTCGAGCCACCTGTCGAGAGAGCATCGTAAAGAATAATCGCTTTCATATTCGTGAAGTTTAGTGGTTTTCAGCTTGAACAAGTTTATCGCTTTTTTGAACGTTCTCCAATCTTCATCGCTGGGGCAAAATTTGAAAAGAGAATTGCGTATCTTCGATTCCTAAAATTCACTTCGCAGAAATCACTCGTAGTATGACCGACCTCTTGCAATTACCGCTTTTGCTTTCACTGACGCTCGGCGAGCGTCTTGCCTTAATGGGCGCAGTGCTCTTTGTGCTTTTAACGAGCGTGGCTTATACCGTTTATGCCGAGCGCAAAATCGCCGCCGCCATTCAGAATCGAATCGGACCGAACCGCGTCGGCTTTGACCTCATTCCGCAACTTGGATTTCTCAAAGGCTTGGCAGGACTTGGACAGCCGATTGCTGATGTGCTCAAACTTCTTTTCAAAGAAGATGTTGTGCCGAGTGCCTCAAACGGCTTTTATCACTTGCTTGCACCGATGATTTCACTCTTCGCCGCACTCACGACGATTGCCGTTGTGCCGGTGGCGGCGGGGCTTGTCATTGCTGATGTTGATATTGGCGTGCTCTACATTCTCGCGATTACCTCGCTGGGCGTTTATGGGCTGACACTTGCGGGTTGGGCATCGAACTCAAAGTATTCGCTCTTGGGCGGCTTGCGCTCGTCGGCACAGATGATTAGTTATGAAATTGCGATGGGGCTTTCTATCGTCAGCGTGGTGGTTCTTGCAAACTCGCTTTCAATGACGGAGATTGTGGAGTCGCAAACCGCTAATCCGCTTTATTGGAATTGCTTCCGAAATTTTCTTGGGTTCATCTGCTTCGTCGTTGCGTCTTTTGCCGAATGCAATCGTGCGCCGTTTGATTTACCTGAAGCCGAGCAAGAACTTGTTGGCGGCTACAACACTGAATATGGCTCAATGAAATTCGCGCTTTTTTTCCTTGCGGAATATGCGAACATGATTGTTGCCTCTGCCGTCATTGCGACGCTCTTTTTGGGCGGTTATCAAGTGCCGTTTTGGAGTGACGCGCCTTGGTGGTTGCAAGTTGGCGCGTTTGTTACCAAGACGCTCTTTATGATGTTTGTTTTCATTTGGGTGCGATGGACGATTCCGCGTTTCAAATACAACCAACTGATGGATTTGGGTTGGAAAAAACTTTTGCCGCTCGCGCTTTTTAATCTTCTCTTAATTGCTGTTGGCGTCTTGATTTTCGGAGCATAACTCGCGGATAGAACTTTGCCTCGAGCAGAAAAAGCCTTTCACTTAGAAAGGCTTTACTTGTTTCGTGCCAAATGATGCGTTTATGCGTTCACAACGCCATTGACGGCGCGCATGAATTCCGAGCGGGTTGCGCTGTTGAGCAGGAACGCGCCGCCAAGTTTGCTCGTAACGGTATCGGAATTGACGTCTTCAACGCCGCGCGATTTAACGCAGTAGTGCTTAGCGTGAATGAGCACCGCAATATCTTCCGTGTCCAAAATGTAGGAGAGGGCGTAAAAAATTTGTTCCGTCAATCGCTCTTGAATTTGCGGACGCTTGGCGAAGTATTCCACAATGCGGTTGATTTTAGAAAGCCCTAAAACTTTCTTTTTGGGAATGTAAGCCACATGCGCGCGCCCGTCAATGATGACGAAGTGATGTTCGCAGTTGCTTTGCACGTTGATGTTGCGCTCGATAACCATTGAGCTATATCCCATCTTGTTTTCAACGGTCGTGCATTTTGGGAAATTGCGCCAATCGAGACCGAAGAAAATTTCGTCGACATACATTTGCGCCACGCGCTTTGGTGTATCGGCAAGACTATCGTCGGATAAATCTAATCCAAGTGTGCGCATGATTTCGGCGAAGTTGCGCGCAATGATGGTGCGTTTTTCATCGTCGTTCAAACCTGTTTCGATTTGAGGCGTCGCAACACCTTTTTCGAGCAAGAACTGCGCGACACGTTTGCCAAGTTCGGGGTCGGTCTTTTGGCTTCGGCGAACAGGTTCATCGTCCAAATACAGGTCAGGACTTGAACCGTTCACGACAACGACTTCATCATGAAAGCCATTGCCGTTTATCTTATTCACCACGATAGACGACGAAATTGCGTTCGGATTCGAAGACTTTGATTTCATACAAGTCGATTCCTTTCAAATTAAGTTGTTTGAGTTTTTCGTTGATTACTTCCCAAAACACAACGGCTATCACTTCCGCTGTCGGCACCGTATCGCGAAACATTTCAACATCAAAGTTCAAATGTTTATGATCGACTTTGGAAATAATTTCTTCCTCGAGAATTTTTTTGAGGATTTTGAGGTCAAAGAGATATCCTGTTTCTTTCTCGACGATTCCCGTTAAGGTTACTTCTAAATCGTAGTTATGCCCGTGTCCGTAGAAATTGTTGCAAATGTCATAGACTTCACAATTTTTCTCGTCTGAGAATGTTGGATTGAAAAGGCGATGCGCGGCATTGAAGTGGACTTTGCGCGTTACATAAACCTTACGCGGCTTGGAGAGCACTTTATTGATTTCGCGGCGTTCGCTCGGTGCTTGCCAAATTTCTTTGGCGTCGGGTGTGTGTTCTAAAATGTCCATCATAAAAGTTTTACGGGTTAAAGTTTTTAGGAGCATTTTTCGTTCCGAATCCATCATTCTTTTTCAACGACTTGATAAGGAATCGGTTTCTGTGGTGCGATGCCTTTGCAAGAAGAGAGATAAAACTTGCAGTCACGGCATCCGAGTTCAACCCAATCAGGTTTGCCTTCGTAGTCGAGCCAAGCGGGTGCGATTTTGCCGTTTTCTTCTTTTCGGATTCCAAAGCAGTTCAGGTAGCAGTCGGGCGTGTAGTTGCCGCTTTGACAACCGCGTTCTTCGTGCCAACGGCACAGAAAGTCTTCGCAGATTCTTACATTTGGGTTCGGGTGCGGAATGGGTTTTCGGTAGCCTCGCATTTCGCGCTTGAGCGTCGTCCATGCGCGTTGGAAAATCACGGTTGAGTTTCGCAAATGC
>CALGMC010000263.1 GCA_937959145.1 uncultured Chlorobiales bacterium | reverse complement strand
TGATTACGATGCCCTGCCAACTTGGCAATACGCGCTACAACTTGTCATCTTGTTCGGAATCACACTGCTGTTCGCGCTCTTTCCTGATGTGGATATTAAGAGCAAAGGGCAGAAAGTTTTTTACTGGATATTTCTCGTGCTCGACCTTGTGCTTATCGTGCGCGGCTTGTGGCGCGAGGCGGCGTTTCTCGGACTTTTTGCGATGACGCCGCTCATCTCAAAACATCGCGGCTGGACACATTCACTTTGGGCGGCGTTCTTGATTCCCTTGCCGTTTATCCTTCTGCCGATGTGGTATGCTGAGGCACATTGGACCACGGGCTTGCCTTACTACCTCGCCGCCGTTACAGGCAATTTAAGCCATCGCTTTATGGACGGCATTTTCTTCGGACGATAGCCACGCCCTCACTCGACTTGAAAGAATAGTTCTTTGAGATGCCTGCGTGCCGAAGAGAGATAAGACTGGATTTCCGACACTTCCAACTGTTTTTCAATTGCGATTTCACCAATCGACTTTTTTTTGATTTCCAACAAGGTGATTAACTCGCGCTCAATGCGTGGCAATTTAGAAATGCAGTGAAGCAATCGCTCATGGTCGTTCAGGATTGGCTTTGGAGTAGCGGTTTCTTTCTGACGCTGGTTGGCAATGTCTTTTTTCACAAACTCATCTTGTTCGGGAAGCGTCTCGGCATTTGAACCGATTGCGATTTTATCGCCAAGTGTGTTTTGTTCAGTTGGCAAGTTGATTTGAATCGGTTTTTGGAAGCCGTTGGCGATGAAGGATTCTTTTTCCAATTTTTCTTTGACAAGCGATGTGCCGTCGAGGTCGAGATTTTTCTCGAGGCGTAAATCGGCAAGGTGAGCCGGTTCGGGTTTGCGTGAGCTGACTTCGCCGAAAAGGCTCATAAATTCATCGTAGTTCAGCCCGCGTGCTTCGCAGTAGGGAATTTCGCGATTCCAAATTTTCGTGCAGAGGTCGTCGAACTTCGCTTTGATTTCGGGAATGCGAATGGCTAAATCAAAACTATCGGCTTTATCGCGTGCTTGGGAGTGGTAGGGCAGTTTCATAATGATGTTAATGCCTGCTGCTTCGGCGTAGCGTTCAGCGATGCCACTGCCGTCATCGCGATTAACGATTAAGCCCAAGAGCCGTGTGTGTCCGCCAACGGTTTTGAAGTAGTTATTAGCAATACAAATGTTGTTGGCAGCAAAAATCGATTGGCGGTCATTAGAGATGATGAGAATAACTTCTTCGCACAAAGAGCGCGCCAACGGTGTCGCAAATCCGCCGCAGACCACATCGCCGAGAAAATCCATCAGCACCACGTCTAAATCCCATTGGAAGAGTCCTAATTTTTCGAGCACGTCGAAGCCAGAGATAATGCCTCTGCCGCCGCAGCCGCGTCCGACTTCGGGTCCGCCGAGTTCAATGCCGAAAATTTCCCCTGAGATGTCGGGAAAGTGTTTTTTGAAAACGATGTCCTCGATTTGAACTTTCTCGTGCTTCGCCGTTTTTTCGCCGAAGACTTCGGTAACGGTTGGGAGCGACAAGCCGCCGAAAAGTGTAGTGGTGCTATCGTGCTTTGGGTCGCAGCCGAGTTGCAGAACGCGCTTGCCCATAGAGGCGAAAGTGGCGGTCATGTTGGTTGTGGTGAAACTCTTTCCGATTCCGCCTTTACCGTAAATTGCGATGGTGCGTGGCATAGTGGTTGTCAATAAAGTGAAACTAATCTTCTTTCCAATTCAAGACCATTTTCAGGCAATTCGGGTCGTTGAATGCCGTGTGATAGGCTTGTTCAATTCCGTTAAAGGCGGAACTTTGATGCGTAAAAATTTTTCTCACATTGATTTTTTCGCGAGCGATGAGGTCGCGCGTTCGTTCTAAATCGCCGACTCGCCACTGCTTTGCCGCAATGAAGGTGAGTTCTTTCATAAAAGCAAGGTGATAAGGCAAATCAATGCGCTGATAAAAGCCTGCTAAGATGACTTTGGCGTTCATGGTCAAGTGTGGGAAACTTTGCTCAATGGCTTTCATAGAGCCTGTGCAATCAATCACCACATCGCAGAGCAATCCTGAGAGGACATCGTTCAAGTTCTGTTCATCGGCTTTGACGCGGATATTGGCACTGGATTGGGCAAGTCGCACGGCGTTCAAATCGGTTACGATAACGAGTTCCGCGCCGAAGTGTTTGGCAAGTTCAGCCACGAGCAAGCCGACCGCGCCTTGTCCTAATACGAGCACTTTTTTGCGCGAGACTTCGGCAAGGTCGACCGCGTGAAGTGCCGTTGAGCCGAGTGGCAGTGCCAAGCCGAGCGAGACGTCCGAAATGTTATCGACGCGAATGGTTTTGTGAAATGGCGAGACAATGTGCGACGACGCACCGCCCCACGCCGCATTGACGCCAATGTATCCAAGCGAGCCCGACACATAGACAAAAGTGTTCAAGGCAGAGTCAGGCACATTCTCGCCTTTCTGAATAATCTTCCCGACGGTTTCATATCCCGGAATCACAGGATACGAGGTCATCTGCATGGGGGGCAATTTGCCCTGAAAGAGCATTTTCTCTGTGCCCGCACTGATGCTCGTCCAATGAGTTTCTATCAAAACATCGTCCGAACCGAGTTCGCGCAACTCCACTTCGCGCAGTTCCAAGCGTTCGGGCGCGTAAAAGACAATCGCTTTTGACTTCATACAACAAACTGCTTAACAATTAACGAAAATTCTGAACCCACTTACACCGAAATGCCCTGCGCTTTCAAACGTTTTTCGTTGCGCTTTTCGAGCCAAATTCGAACCAAGTATTGAATCGCGTTCAATACATAACTCAAATACGCCGCAAAGGCGCACCAAATCAAGACCTCATATGAAAAGTGCAGGAGAGCGAAAATGAAATAAAGGAAGTGAATCGCCATTGCAATCGTGCTTCCGACATCTTCCCAAAAAAATTCAGGCGAATAAACCCACATGCCGAAAACTTCCTTCTCAAAGAAAGCCCCCGTCACGAAAAGCACAATGAAGAAAAGCGTTTTAACGGCAATGGC
>CALGMC010000262.1 GCA_937959145.1 uncultured Chlorobiales bacterium | reverse complement strand
ACACAAGTCAATGGCTTGCCGAAGAAAAATACGCCTAGCGACCTTGAAGATGACGTGCGCGCACTGACAACCGTCGGCACGTCGGTCATTGTCGGCATGCGCTACGAAGGTGTTTGGCGCTCTACCGATGGCATCAACTTCACCGATTTTAATCAAGGTATTCAAGATACAAGAAGTAACATAGGCTCACTCGCCACAGTAGGCAATGTGGTGATTATGGCGACCTCAGGACCAAGCCCGCAAATCTGGATTCGTCGGGAGCAATAATTTTGTTCTTTCTCAGTGATGAAATAGCAGGGTTGGGGCGAAAGATGAATACATCTGACGTCTCAGCCCTTTCTGTTTCTTGCTGAATTGTTGAGAATGAGCCGTCTCTTGAAGTTCAGGATTAATCGGCTGGCGGACGGAATTCGGGGAAGGTTTGATAAAACTTACCGATTTCTAAATAATCTTCGCACATGCCGCGCTTGTCGCCTAAGGTTTGGCGGCGGGTTAAACTCTCGTTCAAAAAGTGGTAAGCAGATTCCGCGTCGCCTAAATGGCGATAGGTTGAGCCTAAACCGTGCAGCGCAAGCCCTTCCCCAAATTGATGCCCAACTTCGCGGAACAAGTGAAGGCTACGCTCAAACACGCGCTTAGCGTCGTCTAATTCGCCTTGAATTTGATGCGCCGAAGCAATGTTAATCAGCGATTCGCCGATGCTGACCTTATCGCCCATCTCTTCGGCAAGTTTCAGCCCTTGTTCAAAAAAGGAACGCGCTTGTGCATAGTCTCCAAGTTTGAAATAAACTTGTCCGATGCCGTCGAGCGCAAACGATTCGCCTTGTGCAAGATGATGCTCGCGGCTAAGCATAAGTTCGGATTGATAATACTCCAACGCCCGTGCATAGTCGCCGAGATGGGCGAAGATGTTGCCGATGTTGTGCATTAAGCCCAATTCGCTGACCAAATCTTTGCACTTCTTGAAGAGCGCGAGGCTTTGCTGATAAACATCGAGCGCGTCGTTGTATTTGCCCGTTTCGTTGTAAATGTTGCCAAGATTGTTGAGAACTTGTGCCACACCGTATTCTTCACCTGCGAGTTCCCAAATTTTCAGGCACTTTTGATAGGCGGCAATGGCGTCGTCGTAGTTGCCTTGTGAGCGATAAACCGTGCCAATGTTGTTGAAGGCTTGCGCGGTGCCATCGCTGTTGCCGTTGCGATGATAAAGCGAAAGGGCTTCACCATAAGCACTTATCGAAGTTTCATAACTGCCGAAACTCCACATCGCACGACCGAGATTCATTTGTGCTTCGGCAAGTTGAATTTCGTCGTTGGCTTCAGCGGCAAAGGCAAGCGCATCTTCCGCCCGTTGAAGTGACTGGTGATAATCGGAAAGGCGATACAAACAAAGCGACATCAGGTTCAAGGCTTGCGCGAGCGTCGAGAGGGCTTCGGGCGTTTGGCGGTTACGACGAATTTGCAGGTGATAAGCTTCTTCGGCAAGAGAAAATGCACGTCGGTCGTCGCGGTTGGCAAGTTTGCGACAAAGTGCAAGCAAAAGCGGAATCCGCTCATCATCTCTGTTTGTAGTCAGCAGTTTTGTTTCGAGTTCAGTGATGGATTCGGGAATGGACATCGTTCAACGAGTTTTCAGAGTTTCGACTATGTGCGCTTTCAAATTTCCGAAAGCACCGTTGCTCATCGCAAGAATCACATCGCCACGATGTAAATGACAAGATAAAAAATTTACAATATCTAACGGATAATTTTTTGGCGCAGGCACAGGCGACGCATATCCGATTTTCCCTTGCGATTCAAGTTCGGAAACAATTTTCTTTGTGTCCAAACGCGCTTCGGGCATGTAGCGTTCAGGGCGGTCAATCGCGCCAAGCGCAATCACATGGGCAAGTTCAAAACACTCGACTAACTCTCTCTGAAAAATGTTGCGCGTGGTGGTGTTGGAGCGCGGCTCAAAACAGGCAACAATTCGGCGATTCGGATACTTCTGCCGCACGGCTTTAAGCGTTTCGCGAATTGCCGTCGGGTGATGGGCAAAATCATCAATCAGCGTAATGCCATTCAGTTCTGCAACAACTTCCAAGCGTCGCTTTGCATTTTTGAACGAACTCAGTCCGCTTTGAAGCATTTGAGGCGAGAACCCCAAATGAAGACAAACCGATAGCGCGGCGAGCGCATTGCGAACATTGTGTTCGCCCAACAGCGGTGAGCAAAAACGCGCCACAAATTTGCCGTGCTTATGCAAAGAAAAATGCGTGTCATTTGTGCCGTAATCAATCTCTCGCGCTTGCCATGTGGCAGTTTCGCCAAAGCCAAAGGTTTGAACAGGGGCAAGGCATTTTTCCGAAAGGCGCAACAGGCGTGCGTCGTCGGCGTTGAGAAGCACAAGCCCATTTTGCGGCACAAGGTTAAGAAAGCGTTTGAAGGAAAGTTCGATATCGCTAATGGAACTGAAAATATCGGCGTGGTCAAATTCAAGATTATTGACAATGGCAATATCGGGGCGATAGTGAAGAAACTTACTGCGCTTATCGAAAAAGGCGGTATCGTATTCATCGCCTTCGGTAACGAAGTATCCATTGGTTTCGCGCTTCGACGCACGACAGCCTTCGCCGAAATTTTCAGGAATGCCGCCGATTAAAAATCCGGGCGAAGCATTGCACGATTCTAACAGCCACGCCACAAGCGAAGTCGTGGTCGTTTTGCCGTGTGTGCCTGACACCACAATCGACGTGTGCCGCTGAATCAAGTATTCACGCACGATTTCAGGCATTGAGACTAATCTCAACCGTCGATTCAGCGCGACTTCCAACTCTGGATTGCCGCGCGAAATCGCATTACCCACAACGATTCGTTCAGGCGTTAGCGTCTCTAAATGCTCGGCATTGTAGCCGTTGAAATACGTAATTCCATTCCGTTCCAAAAAATCGCTCATTGGCGGATAGACATTCGCATCGACGCCTGAAATGCGGTATCCAAGTTTTGAAAGTGCGACGGCAACGCTTGCCATTGCCGTGCCGCCAATTCCGAGAAAGTAAAAATCAAACATTCACATTGAGAGGTGAAATTGTGTGAAGCCACAAAATAGCATCTAAACCGAGAATCATCGGAATCGCATCTGCAATTGTTCAATCCGATAAACCGTTGCCTTCTTTGACGGCGCAAAGGTGAAGGCGAAATTTTCGGGGTTAACTTCGCGCTCGTTGTAGCGAATGAAAACTTGGCGCGAGGTGTAAGTGCTGTCGGAAGTATAATCGTAGGCGACAAGTTCAACTTCTTTCGGAAGCGGACGCGGCAAGCGTTGCAAGGTTTCAAAGCCGCTGAAGAAAATCGCGCCGAGCGTTTTGCCATCGCGCGTTATCAAACGAAGCGACTCAACCGCCGTCGTTGCCGAATCAACCTCAATCACTTCGTCGAGTTCGCCATTCTTCAAAAAGAACGCGACCTTTCCATCACCGATGCTTGCCTTGTAGAGAAAAGCCGTCGCGGTATCGACTCGAGGCAATCCTAAAAAAGCATCTATCAAATCGGAAAAATTCGCCGAAAGCCCTGTAATGCGTTGAAGGTTAGCGGGTGAGTTTTCGCCGACATACAAGCGTTTCTCGAGCGGGCTATAAAGGAAAACGCTATCGGTGCGCAAGAGCGCATCAAAGGCGGTAATGCCGAAGAAAATTGAGCCTGTCAGTTGCATGGCTTCGCCGCGCTTAATGCGCATGGTGCAGTTCAGGCGTTGGTTCATTTCGGGCGTGCGAATCTGCATAGAGCCGTAGCCGTGCATCGTCTTGAAGGTTGCAATTCCTTCCATTGAGCGTTCAAACAACTGCAAAAGCGATGAATCAAGTTGTGTTTCGGCTTTGGTCGATAAATCCGATTTTGGAATCTCCTTTGCCGTCCGACATCCGAAAAAGAAAGTCAAGACAAGAAAGAGCGCAACAAGAAAAAGATATTTTGAGAAACTCGGTAAAGCAGACATTGAAAGTGACGATTGAGTTAAAGCACGTCTCAATTTGAAATGATGCAAAGACGCAAAGCGCGTAAAAAAGGTGCAAGAACGCTAAAAGTGATGGAGAATGCTAAAAATTGCACATCATTTTGATAGGCTAAAAAAATTAGGAAAAAATCCTGTTTTACTTGTGAGAATTAAAGCAAAAGTGTTAAAATTGTTCTTGAAAGTAAGGTAAAACAAGGTTACGAAAGTGTAAAACTTTGTGCGAAAATCTCAGTTTGTTTTGTAAAAATTCTATATTCAAAACGAAATGACGGCATTGCGCCTTCATAAAGTTTCTTTCACAACACTCAAAAACAGGAGAAAAAGAAATGCAACCAAAAATCTGGATGAACGGGCGTTTGATAAAATGGGAAGATGCAAAAATTCACGTTTTATCGCACGTGGTTCATTACGGCTCATCGGTTTTTGAAGGCGTTAGATGCTATCATACCGAAAAAGGGTCGGCGGTGCTGTTTCTCAAAGAGCATGTGCGACGCTTGTATGATTCGGCGAAAATTTATCGAATGGAAATCCCATTCACGCAG
>CALGMC010000261.1 GCA_937959145.1 uncultured Chlorobiales bacterium | reverse complement strand
GGCTTGCGTTTCTCGATAAAGGCTTGCATGCCTTCACGCATATCGTCGGTAGCGAAGAGCAGGGCGAACAAACGGCGTTCAAACTCGACATCGTCGTGAAGGTTGGTAGAGGCGGCGCGAAGCACGGCTTCTTTGGCAAGGCGCACCGCAATCGGCGGCTTTGAGGCAATTTCCGTAGCGAGTTTTTTAGCCTCGTCGAGGTAAGAGGCAACGGGCACAATTTTGTTAATCAGTCCCATCGATAAGGCTTCTTCGGCAGTGAATTGGCGTCCTGTCAAAATAAGTTCCATGGCTTTGACTTTGCCGATAGCGCGCGTGAGGCGTTGTGTGCCGCCTGCGCCGGGAATGACGCCGATGTTAATTTCAGGCTGACCAAACTTCGCGGTTTCGGAAGCGATGACCATGTCGCAAACCATCACAAGTTCCGCGCCACCGCCAAGGCAATAGCCCGAAACTGCCGCAATGATGGGCTTTTTGAACGCTTGTAATTCGTCCCACATTTCTAAATAGCCTTTGGTTAGCATTTCCGCGCTCGTGGCGGTTGCCATTTCTTTGATGTCGGCACCGGCGGCAAAGGCTTTCTCGTTGCCCGTCAGCACAACGGCATTGACAGAATCATCTTTGGCGAAGGCTCTGAACGCGGCGGTCAGTTCCGTCATCAGTTCAAAGTTCAAAGCGTTGAGGGCTTGAGGACGATTGAGCGCGACGACCGCAATTTTGGCGTCAGGCTCTTGATTGACGAGAATGTGTTGGTAAGACATCTTGTTGGAATTTTAGTTTTTTGAAAATGATTACCAGAAACGCTTGCTTAAATCCACGTTTCCGCCTGAAAAGATAATGCCAATGCGTTTGCCTGAAAAAAATTCTGCATGTTCAAGCACAACGGCAAGCGGCACGGCGGCGGAAGGCTCAATAACGAGTTTCATACGCTCCCAAACAAGACGCATCGCGCGAACGATGGTTTCTTCTTTGGCGGTAAAGATGTTTGAGACATAACGCTGAATGATGGAAAAGGTAATGTTGCCGAGCGACGTAAGCAGACCGTCGGCAATCGTGTTTGGCGCGGTTTGCGGAATAAGGGTGTGCGCGTGAAAAGAGCGAAAGGCGTCGTCGGCGTTGGCGGGTTCGGTGCCAATTACTTTTGTTGTTGGACTTTTTCCGAGCGTGGCAAGTGCTGTGCCTGAAATCAAGCCACCGCCGCCAACGGGCGCAAGGAGCAAATCGAGTGCGGGTGTGTCGTCGAGCAGTTCGAGTGCCGCTGTGCCTTGTCCTGCGATGACGGGGCAGAAGTTGTAAGGCGGAATGAAGGTCGCTCCCGTTTTTTTAACAATCTCGTTCAAAGTGGCTTCGCGAGCGTCTAAGGTTGGTTCGCAGAACACAATGTTGCCGCCGTAGCCCTTGACGGCTTCGATTTTGACGCTGGGCGCATTCTTCGGCATAACGATAGTGGCGGAAGTGCCGCGCAGTCGTGCCGCAAGGGCAAGAGCCGCCGCATGGTTGCCTGAAGAATGTGTGGCAACGCCGTTGCGCGCAACGTCGTCAGGAAGAGAAAAAATCGCATTGCACGCACCACGAAATTTGAACGCGCCAACCTTCTGCAAGTTCTCACACTTGAAGTAAAGTTCAGCCTGAGTGATTCGATTGAGACTTTCGGAAGTCATCACAGGCGTATGTTTGATGAACGGCTTAATGCGCTCGTGAGCCAGAAGCACATCATGGTAGGTTGGACCGATTTGAATCGGCAAAGTGAACGGCATCGGCGTGAAAACGGTGTGAGTTAAAAATCAAATCAAGTTACGCAACTGTATTGAAAGTTTGACAAATTGCCGTATATTCGCTCTGCTTTTCGCACCATTATCTATGGACACGGCGCAAAGCGGTTTCCGAAAGGAAATCTAAACGGGAAAGCCGTAAGTGTCCATAGAGCCGCATCAAATCAAGTGTTTCAGCAAGTGTTTGAGCGGCGAGATAAAGTTTGACACAAGCCTTTCCGTTGGGAAGGCTTTTTGTTTTCGAGAAAGTCCATTTTGAAATTCATTTAATTCCGAAGTCAATACAATCATTTGAACGAAATGAGCAAGAGCATTCAAGAGTTACTCGAGGAACGCATTCTCGTCATCGACGGCGCAATGGGAACGATGATTCAACGCTACAAACTCACCGAAGAAGATTATCGAGGTGAGCGATTCAAAGATTTTGATGCGAAACTGCCGCACGACCCGATTGCCGAAGAAAATGAACGCAAACTCGACGAAGTGTTGCACGAAGCCCACGCGCAAAGCGGAACAGGCGTCAGCCACGATGAGCATCACCATAACCATCATCATCACGGCGGTTCGTGTTCGCATGGGCATTTGGATAAAGAATCGTTCAACAAGCCGAAAGATGGCTTAAAAGGCAATAACGAACTGCTCTCGCTCACCCAGCCTGAAATTATCAAAGCCATTCATCGCCAATACTTGGAGGCAGGCGCAGATATTCTCGAGACCAACACGTTCAGCGCAAATGCGATTTCGCAAGCCGACTATCGAATGGAGCATTTGGTCTATGAAATGAACGTCCAATCGGCGCGGATTGCCAAAGAAGTGGCGGAAGAATTCACGAAAAAGAATCCTGATAAGCCGCGATTTGTGGCGGGCGCAATCGGTCCGACAACGAAACTCGCCTCGATGTCGCCCGATGTCAACGACCCCGGCTTTCGTGCTGTTACTTATCAACAACTTTACGATGCCTACTTTGAGCAAGTGCGCGGCTTGGTCGATGGCGGCGCGGATTTGATTCTTATCGAGACCATTACCGATACGCTCAACACCAAAGCGGCGATTGCGGCAATTCAAGATTACTTCGACCAAACAGGCAAATCTCTGCCGTTAATGATTTCAGGCACGATTGTCGACCAAAGCGGTCGAACGCTCTCGGGTCAAACGACCGAAGCGTTTTGGATTTCCGTATCGCACGCACCGAATTTGCTCTCGGTTGGATTAAACTGCGCACTCGGCTCGGCGCAAATGCGTCCGTTCATCAAAGAGTTAGCGCGCGTTTCAGATTGCTATACCAGCCTTTATCCGAATGCAGGCTTGCCCAACGAAATGGGCGAATATGATGAATCGCCCGAATTTATGGCGAAGCAGTTAGACGACTACATCAAAGAAAATTTCGTCAATATCATTGGCGGCTGTTGCGGCACAACGCCCGAACATATTGCCGCTTTCGCCGAAGTTGCCGCTCGCAATAAGCCGCGCAAGAAAAATAATATCATTAAAACGATGATGCTTTCAGGATTAGAGCCGTTAGTGGTTCGTCCTGAAACGAATTTTATCAATATCGGTGAGCGCACGAATGTTACAGGCTCGCCGAAATTTGCGAAACTCATTCTTAATGGTCAGTTTGATGAAGCCCTTGCGATTGCACGCCAACAAGTAGAAAACGGGGCGCAAATTATCGATGTGAATATGGACGAAGGCATGCTCGATTCCGAAGCCGCGATGGTGAAATTTCTGAACCTAATTGCCGCCGAACCCGATATTGCGCGCGTTCCAATTATGATTGATTCGTCCAAGTGGTCGGTTATTGAGGCTGGGTTAAAATGTTTGCAAGGGAAGTGTATTGTCAATTCTATTTCGCTCAAAGAAGGGGAAGAGAAATTCAAAGAATATGCGCGCAAAATTAAGCACTATGGTGCGGCGACGGTTGTGATGGCATTCGACGAAAAAGGACAAGCCGATACATTTGACCGACGTGTCGAGATTTGCTCGCGCGCTTATCGCATCTTGACCGAAGAAGTCGGATTTAATCCGCACGATATTATTTTTGACCCCAATATCCTGACGGTTGCAACCGGCATGGAAGAGCATAATAACTATGCGGTCGATTTTATTAACGCAACACGATGGATTAAGGAAAACTTACCGCATGCTAAAGTCAGCGGCGGCGTTTCTAATATCTCGTTTTCGTTTAGAGGAAATAATCCAGTTCGTGAGGCGATGCACTCGGCGTTTCTCTATCACGCAATTAGAGCGGGGTTAGATATGGGAATTGTAAATGCAGGGCAACTGGCTATTTACGACGATATTGAGCCTGAACTGCGCGAGCGCGTCGAAGATGTGTTGCTCAACCGCCGTCCCGACGCGACTGAACGTCTGATTGAATTGGCTGAGCAAATTAAAAATCAAGGCGGCGAAAAATCGGAGAAGAAAAAAGA
>CALGMC010000260.1 GCA_937959145.1 uncultured Chlorobiales bacterium | reverse complement strand
GGTCAGAGGAAAACCAAAGCACACGTTTTTCTTCGTGCGAGGCGATTAACGATTCAACGATGGGTTCTAATTCAGAGAGGACTTCAATTTGAGAAGCAACAGAGACAGTAGGCATATTTTACTTGAAAAATTAGTTAAGCCTGCAAATATAACACTTAATTTCCGCTTTCGCTATTTTCTTTTCGTGAAGTCCTCTCTGAACACTGCTTGGGTTTATGCGCCCGAAGATTGCACGAAGTGCACCATGTTGAGAAACTTGAAAATCATTTTCGTAACATCTTCGCGATACATCACCACATAGTCTCCCCTATCAACAACCGAAAAGCCTTCATGTTTTCGCTGTTCGTATTCAGCCTTGCTAATACAGGTTTTGAAAACGGTGGCTTTGCCTGTGAAGATGAGCCATTTGAGGTATCCGTGCGTTTTGAGGTAGTATTCACTGATGCGCACTTTTTGGACGTCGGGCGATGTATCGCGCTCGTGTCCGACACGGCTAACAGCGGCTTCGCTCATTCGTCTTCGCGCTTCGGCGGCGTTGATTTCAATGACGACAATAATGGCGTAGATGTTATTGCGCTTCAAAAATTTTTGAAAGTGCTTGACGTGCTCAACCGTGCGCGGGTATCCGACAACGACGAAAGGGCGCGTGTAGTAATCGTCGTGCGTTGAATAATGCTGGTAGAATTCTTCCAACGCCCAATCTGCAATTTTCACGCGCAAGTCATCGGGCAAATAGACGCCGTTCTTTAAGCAGTATTGAATCGTCGCCGCTTCAATTTCATTTTCAGGCTTATATTTGGAAACCCATTCCGAAAAAGAAAATCGTGGCAGGTTTAACTCTTCACTCATGGCTTTGGCTTGGGTGTGGCGACCTGCGTAAGTCATGCCTTCAATCACAATGCATGTATTGGCGTCGGGCGGAAGATTTTTGAACTCTTCTGCCGTGAGAATGTTTGGCAGGTCTAATTCGCTAAGCACGTTGCTGTAAATCATTTTTAGATTGTCTAATGGTTAATAGAAACCTATATTGTTGGTGTGTGCATTGAAAATACGCATGGTTCTGACTTATCGCCAATTCAATGCTCGCACAAAGTTTTTATTTTCACGTTGTTTTCTCAACATCAAATCAATACCACTGTTTATGACACGCATTCTGTTTTTGCTCTTTGTTGCTTTTTCACTTTCAGCCTGCACTGCGCAAGAAAAAAAATCTGCGCTTCCGCCGTTAGATGAAGTTACCAAGAGTGCGATTGCACAAGATTCAAAAGCGAAGGAGCTTTATGAGAAAGTCGAGCAAGCCGCTTCGTCGGGCGAAAAGGTGAGCCTGATTGCCGCGTATTTGAATTTTGGAAATTATATGATGTTTGAATCGTCGGTGCCGCCGCGCCAGAAGTATCGCCCTGCGCTCAAAGCCTACAATGCCGTCTTGGCACTGCAACCTGATAACCCCGAAGCGGCAAAGAACAAAAAGACGATTGAGGACATCTACACGCAAATGGGCTTGCCGATTCCAAAAGATTGACCACACCACAAGGTGATTAGCGCGATGTAAAGTCTTTGACAATCTCATCAGTCAGGGTTTTCCCCCACAATCGCTCTAAAATGTTTTCAGCCTGCCTGCGATGTTGTTTAGCTTGGTGGGCATCACCTAAATGCTCGTAGGCTTCGGCAAGTTTGAGCATCGCAGGCACATAGAACGGGTCGAGTCGCAAACACTCCGCAAGTTCTTTGATTGCCTCTTTTGGTTTGTTTGCATGGAGCAGAGCTAAACCTGCCTTGAAGTGAAACTCAATTTGAGAAAGTTCTTCTTCAAGCCTTTCGGGAAGAAGCGTTTGCGCATGCGTTGTAACAAACGAACATGTTGCATTGCTAATCACGGCTTCGGTTACGCTTCCCATCACAAACCGACTGATGCCGGTTCTGCCTGTTGTTCCCATCACCAATAAATCATAGTCCGCAAGAGACTCGAGAATTTTTGCCTTGGCTTCGCCTTGAAGCAGTTCATTTGAAAGTGCCTTTGAATCAAAGACTTGTAAGAATGCCGCAAACTGTTGCTCGGCTTGCGCATACCCTTCACGATTGACTTCTTCGAGATTGACCTTTACAAGCGTCGGCACATGTGTAATCGGCTCATAGACATACAACGCATGAACACGCGCTTCATACAGACGCGCAATATCCAAGGCGACACTCAACGCTTCTTTTGAGGCGGGCGAGCCATCGGCGGGACAAAGAATTTTTTTTATCGCTTTTTTAGAACCTTTGAGCACCGTCCAAACCGGAACTGGCGACACACGAATGATTTTTTTTACAAGTGAACTTATCAGATGCTTTGTTTCCGCATGCTTTTCAAATAGCATGATAACATCTGCATCGGTGCTCTTTGCGATTTGGATTAGCGATTGGACAATCTCGCCGCGTTGTAAGTGAACCGATACTTTTTTGATGCCGCGCTCCGTGAGTTGAGTTCGTAGTTCTTCGAGCCCCGCCAATGCTTGCTTTGCCAGCACCTCATCGAGGTTTTGATGCAAATTGTTATCAGGCAAAATGTAGGCTAACGAGAGTACCGCGTGTGTGCGTTGCGCCAATTCTGCCGCAACCTCGAGATGCTCCGTTTCGCCGTTGCTAAGGTCGAGCGCGACGAGAATGTTTTCAAATCTGTTCATTAATGTGCTTGTTTTATATGTCTGCCGTATTGCCAATACTTTTTCAAGCCGATGATGATGTAAATGGCAAGTCCGGGCAAAAGTGAAAGTCCCCAGTCGCTTAGTGACAGCGGCGCGCTTTGAAACGCCACGTTGAACGCTGGCAAATAAGTGTAAAGCACTTGCAATACTATCATCAAGAATACGCCGAGCCAGAGAAGCGGGTTGCTGAAAAGCCCCAGTCGGAACATCGAGTAGCGCATTGAGCGGCAGTTGAAGAGATACATCATTTCGCCGAAGACGAACACATTGACCGCCAATGTTCGTGCTTCTTCGTTTGAACGACCTTCTGCTAAGCACCATTCAAAAACCCAAAGTGCGCCTGCACAAAGAATCACTCCGACAATGATAATTCTGATGATGATTTCGGTTGTCAATATCGGCTCGTCTGCGGCGCGTGGCGGACGGTTCATAATATCAGGCTCTTTCGGCTCGAAGGCAAGCATTAAGCCAAGTAGGATTGCTGTGGTCATGTTTATCCACAACAATTGAACGGGAAGAATCGGAAGCGTCAAGCCTGCAAACACGGAAACCATAATGATTAAGCCTTCACCGAAGTTTGTCGGCAACGTCCAAGCGATAAACTTGACGAGGTTATCATAAACGCCGCGTCCTTCTTCGACGGCGGCTTCAATCGTGGCAAAGTTATCGTCTGTTAAAATCATGTCGGCAGTTTCTTTGGCGACGTCGGTGCCTGTAATGCCCATCGCAATTCCGATATTGGCTTGTCGGAGCGAAGGCGCATCATTAACACCGTCGCCCGTCATTGCGGCAACATCACCATTTTGTTGAATCGCTTTAACAAGGCGGAGTTTATCTTCGGGCGCAACGCGCGCAAACACTGATGTGCTTTTAACGGCTTGACGAAGTTCTTCTTCTGAAAGCGTTGCAAGCGTTTTGCCATTTATGACGCCTTCTGTTTCAGGATTTTTGATAATGCCGATGCGTTCCGCAATGGCTTTTGCTGTGAGTTCGTGGTCGCCCGTAATCATTTTCACTTCAATGCCTGCACCATGACACTGGGCAATTGCATCAATCACTTCGGGGCGTGGCGGGTCAATCATCGCTTGCAAGCCCAAGAAGACAAGCCCTTCTGACACATCTTCGTGCGTGATGGTTTGTTTTGTTGCGGGAAATAGTTTGTAAGCAAATGCAAGGACACGCAATCCTTGTTTGGCTAAGGCATCGGCTTGTTGTTTAACGGTTTCAGCGTTGAAGTCGGAAAGTTCGCCGCTGTCGGTATAGCGTTGGGCGCATCGCTCCGACACGCGCTCGACTGAGCCTTTGATATAGGCGATGTTTCCGCCAAGTTCACGGCTTTCGTGAAGGGTTGCCATGTATTGATATTCTGATTCAAACGGAATGGCATCAAGGCGTGGCATCTCGGCAAGCAGGGTTTCGCGATTCAGATTGGCTTTGAGTGCAGAGACAATCAGCGCGCCTTCGGTCGGGTCACCTTCAATGCGCCATTGATTATCCTGCGAGACAAGTCTTGAATCATTACAGAGCAAGCCGCATTTGAGCGTCTCGACAAGGGCTTTTGAATGGTTCGGCTCAATCGTTTGACCGTCTTGTAAAAACGCACCTTTCGGCTCATAGCCGACGCCTGTTACTTCGTAGTGTTTCTCGTTAGCATAGATGGCTTGAACGGTCATTTGATTTTGGGTGAGCGTGCCGGTTTTGTCGGAGCAAATTACAGACGCACTTCCAAGCGTTTCAACCGCAGGGAGTTTGCGAATGATGGCGTTTCGTGCCGCCATTTTCGCCACGCCGAGCGCAAGCGTGATGGTCATTGCCGCGGGCAATCCTTCGGGAATCGCACCGACCGCCAACGCAACTGCCGCCATGAACATATCGACCCAACTTTCGCCGCGCACCAATCCCACCAAAAATGTAATTGCGGCAAACGCTAAAATCACATAGAGCAATATCTTGCTGAACTGTGCGATGGATTTCGTCAGAGGCGTTTCCAACACATCGGCTTCGGCAATCATTTGATTGATTTTGCCAATCTCGGTTTGACTGCCAATCGCCACCACAACGCCGACGCCTGTGCCGTAAGTTACCAGCATTGACGAATACGCCATGTTGGTTCTATCCGCCAACACGGTTTCCGACTCAATCGGCTTGGCTTGTTTCATCACGGGCACGGATTCACCTGTGAGTGCGGATTCGTCGATTTGCAATTCGCGCACCTGAACGAGGCGCAGGTCGGCAGGCACTTTATCGCCTGATTGCAAATACACGACGTCGCCAATCGTCAGTTCTGAGGCTGGAATGCGTTGTTTCTTTCCGTCGCGCAACACCGTAGCGTCGCTGGCGACGGCTTTGGCAAGCGCATCAATCGCTTTCAAGGCTTTGGATTCTTGCAAGTATCCGACAATCGCATTGATAAATACCACACCAAAAATGACCGACGAATCAACCCACTCGTTCAACAGTGCGGTAATAACCGAAGCCACGAGAAGAATATAGACCAATGGTTGATTGAATTGTTGGAGAAAGAGCTCGAGCGGGGTTTTACGCTTTCGTTTTGGAATGACGTTCGGACCGTATTTGGCTTTGCGCTTTTGTGCTTCTTCCGCTGTCAATCCTGCTTGAAGGTCCGCACCTGTTTTTTCTAACACTTCTCTTTCACCGAGCGCGAACCAGTGTCTTTTTTCTGAAACTTCTACTTCCATACTGCACAACTTCTTAAATGTTAAAAAAATGTTGGAAGGTGTTTTTAGGTAGGAAAGATTTTCGTGAAAAGCAAAATTTTTTTTCGCTCTTCATCAAGTGGTGTGATAGGAAAAAAGTCCGTGCCTTGTGGCTAAGAAATGCAAGCCGCGCAATTCATCGGGAATTAAATCGAGCGCAATGAAGTCATTTTTCTCGGGGTTCCATTTGAGGGCTTGCACGAGTTCATCACGCATCAAAGCACGTAACGATTTATCCAGAATTTGCTCATTGATGTTCGTCTCTTGCAGAAGGTCATCAAATGAGAGCATAAAGTGCAAGGCTTCAAGAATGTCTTCTTCGTGTTTTGAGAGCGGACGAATTTTGTTTTTTTCTTGCTCGGTCATTCGTTTCGGACGATTTGCTTGTGCGCAGCTGTTGAACTTTTCGCTTGGAAAGCCCCGTTGTTTTGGCGACGAGTTCAATGGGTAAGTTTTCTTCTAACATTCTTTTTGCAATCTCTTCGGTCATTTGACGCTTTCCTTCATGCAAGCCCTGCTCTAAGCCTTCCTGCAAGCCTTCCTGCAAGCCCTGCTCTAAGCCTTCTTGGCGTCCTTCTTTCAAAGCTTCTTCGCGTGCCTCACGGTAGTAGCGCGTCTTCATTAAATTCGTTTCCAGTTTCAGCATTTTTTCTATCTCCTCTCGGGTTAGGTTTGAAAACTTCGACACGAGAATCTTCTCCAAAATCTCCCAAAATTTTGAGCCTGTTTCAGACAAAATGGCTTTAACTGTTTTAAGCGTTTCTTGTTCATCGGCAATCATCAATCTAAAAATTTCCACCTGCGGAAAGAGTGGCTCCGTTTTCGGCAGTTGGTCTAAATAAATTCGCCTCACTCTGCCGCTCTCGATGAACTCTTCGTAGTTCTTGAACGGCGGCTCAATTTTTTCATTCGGGAAAATAACCACTCCGCGCCAATCGTGAACTTCATACTGATGCAGATATAAAACTGTTTCTGCAAAAAAGCGTCGATAAAATTTCTCGTCGCGCTGAAACTGCACTTCAACGAAATACATCGGACGCGCTTCGTCTTTCGGCTGAAAGGTCGCATCAATCCGAAAAGCCGCTTGTTTGAGTTCAACGGACTTAAACACATAGCCACGCGCTTCGCTTTCAGGCAAGCCGATTAGGGCAAAAAACGCTTCAGGCAAATCGTTGAAGAGATGATAGAAAAGGTTATCGGTCTTCACGCCTTATCGGTATGTTTTTCTGCGCTCCCAGTTGGTTGTTGGATAGTTCAACACCGGTTGAGGCGTAGATTGCGACACATGGTTCGAGGTTGAAACTTTCTTTTGCTTTTCGGAAAGCAACGCCGCCAGTGCCGCCGCCACTTCTTTGACTTCGGTCGATGGTTCTTTTTTAGTTCTATTGTTGTAGAAGTTTTGAACGAAGTGCGTATCGAACTGTCCGCTTCGGAACGCTTCGTGCTCGAGCGTGAAAATGCAGAATGGAATTGTGGTTTCAACGCCGACAATTTCATACTCGCGCAACGCGCGCAACATCTTATCAATGGCTTTTTCGCGGTCACTGTCATGCGTAACGAGTTTAGCAATCATCGGGTCGAAATACATCGAAATCTCGCCGCCTTGTGAGACGCCTGAATCGACGCGCACACCCAAGCCTTGCGGCTCGACATAGTGTTGCAGTTTTCCGATTGACGGCAAGAAGTTGTTCTCTGAATCTTCGGCATAAATGCGGCATTCAATCGCGTGTCCGTTGATTTTAACGTCGCTTTGCGAAAATGATAACGGCTTGCCTTCAGCGATGTGGATTTGCTCGCGAACCAGGTCGAGCCCAGTGGTCATTTCCGTAACAGGGTGCTCAACTTGCAATCGTGTATTGACTTCGAGGAAATAAAACTTCATGTGCTTATCGACCAAGAACTCGCATGTGCCTGCATTTGTGTAGCCCACTTCTTTGGCAAGGCGAATCGCACACTCGCCCATTTCGCGGCGCATTTCAGGCGTAACCACTGCCGACGGTGCTTCTTCAATCACTTTTTGGTTGCGACGCTGGATTGAGCATTCGCGCTCGTTGAGCCAAACGCCGTTGCCGTGTTCGTCCAAGAGCATTTGAATTTCGATGTGTCGTGGATTCTCGAGATACTTTTCAATGAACACCCGTCCGTCGCCAAATGCGGAAATGGCTTCGGCTTGCGCAAGTTGAAACAACGATTCAAATTCTTCGGCGCGCTCGACTTTCTTCATGCCTTTTCCGCCGCCGCCCGCTGAGGCTTTCACAAGCACAGGGTATCCAATTTTATCGGCGAATGCTTTAGCTTCTTTGACGTCGTCAATCGAATCGGGGGTGCTGGGTGCCACAGGCACGCCGGCTTTCACGGCAAGTTTCTTCGCTTCAATTTTATCGCCTAAGGCATGAATCACATGCGATTTCGGTCCGATGAAAATAATGCCGTTCTCTTCACAACGCTTGGCGAACTCTGAATTTTCAGACACGAAGCCATATCCTGGATGCACAGCATCTGCACCGCTTTTTTTGATAACCTCGATGAGCAACTCCTGACGCAAGTAGCTTTCGCGCGAAGTCGTTCCGCCCAAGCAATAGGCTTCGTCTGCAAGACGATGAAAGCGCGCATCTTTATCGGATTCAGAATAGACGGCAACCGATTGAATGCCCATTTCGCGCAACGTGCGAAAAACTCGAATCGCAATCTCGCCACGATTCGCTACCAAAACTTTTTTGATGATTTTCATAAAATAACTGGAATGGAAAGGTTTGTTGGAACAAAATGTGTTTAGACTTTCAAAGATACTGAAATTGCGCGTAGCGAACGCATTGAAGACCTTCGTTTTACTACTTCTCGCCCCCTATCTTCGGATTGGCGACTTTGTAACTTCCGACGTTTTAAGAATTTATCGTTGCTTTTTTGATACAAATTGTTTTATCTTCTCGCAGAATTGATGCTATGACACAAAAGCCACACGACGCACGACGCTTGCCCGAATGACACATCTTGACTTACTCAAAAAGGATTTCTCAAAAAGGAGTTTCAACAAAACAACTTTTGAACTCTGAACACACATGCACTGCTTGCTTCGCCTGAACACCAACAAACTTTTTTTACTCTCATTTCTCATTTCATTTCTTGCTTATTCTTTACTCTTTGATTCATCGCTCTTTGCTTTTGCAGAGAAGAAACGCAAATCTGAATCTATTGCGCTCTCTGGCGCAACAGAAACAGAACGCTTGAACGAATGTGCTGAAAAAATTGCACGCGAGTTGCGCTCCAAACAAAATGTGTTCGGTGTCTTGATTCAAACTTCTTCAGGAGAAAACCTTTACGCGCTTAACTCGAATCGACTTTTCAAGCCTGCTTCAAATCTTAAACTCATCACTTCTGCCGCCGCGATTGAAAAACTCAAACCCAATTTTCGCTACCGCACCGAATTTTACATTGATGGCGAGGTTACGCCCGACGGCATTCTGCACGGCAACCTTATCGTCAGTGGCTCGCCCGACCCGATTCTTTCAGGCTTCTTCGACCAACGCATTAATGAGATTGTTCACTCTTGGATTGATACGCTCAATGCGCGAGGGATTTACACGATTCTCGGCGATTTAATTTTGGATAACAGCTACTACTTCGGAAATAACGTTGCGCTTGCCGACCAAGACACCTACAAACCGCTCGAGTTTTTTACCGTTGCCAGTTTCCGAAATGCCGACGATAAACAACTCTCAAAAGCCAACGTTCGCCGCTATCGAACGGTAAAACTCAAAAACGGCAAGACGAAAAAAGTCGCTTATCGCTATCGCAAAAAAACACGCCTTCGCAAAGTTACCGTTGAGCCAAACGCTTACATGATGGACGTGATGATGAAGGAACTCCAAAAACGTCAAATGATTGTAAGCGACGATGTGAAGAAAATTGCTTACTCGACTTCGCTCGACCGAACCCAATGGCAACACCTTTACACGCATTTCTCTCCGCCCTTGTCGGAACTGCTTAAAATCATTAACAAAAATTCTGACAACTTTTACGCCGACCAACTTCTGCGCACGCTTGGCGGCGAGTTTCGTGGCAATGGCTCGATTGAAAAAGGGATTGAGGTCGTTCGTGAGTTTCTCATCTACAATGTTTATGCGCGTCCCGACGAATTTCAACTTGTTGATGGGTCAGGACTTTCGCACGCCAATCTTGTTACGCCTGAACTGCTCGTCAAGGTCATGCGCTATATGCGCTCGCGCGGCGAAAACTTCGATGCGTATTACGAATCGCTCTCGATTCCGACCGTTGACGGCACGCTCGGCGGCAGAATCCATCACGAACTTGCTAAAAACATTCGCGCAAAAACAGGCTCAATTAGCGGCGTCATTTCGCTTTCAGGCTATCTGACAAGCCGAAGCGGACAGCAAATTTATTTCTCCATCATCGGGAACAACGTCGGCAAGCGACGCGCCAAAGCAACGGAAGACAAAATCTGTAAATACCTGCTCGAGATTTAACGAACGCTCGATTGATTGTTTTTCCCCCTTCATTTCTGTTTCAGTCCTACATCGAAAATTTCTCGATACATTTTTTATCAATATATTCCTTCATCACAGCCTACTTATCGGCGCAAGTAACGCGCAAAAGAACTTTATTCATCATCAACTATGACGACAGAAACGCTTGCTTCACAAACCCTGAACGGCACTTCACTTCACAACGGCACCGCACAAACCAATCCGCTTCGCACAAGGCGCGACTTCGACGAAATGCGCAAAGCCTGCGAAAAAGATTTAGGCAAATTTCA
>CALGMC010000259.1 GCA_937959145.1 uncultured Chlorobiales bacterium | reverse complement strand
TAGGGTCGTCGGCGGCGTGTTGCGCGAAAAGCGATGCGGTGCTGAGGCAAAAGAAAATGAAGAGCGCGTGAAATCGTCGCATGGATTCGTGTTAGCGTTTTCCAAATTTAAAGAATATGCTCTTGATGGTTAGATTCACCTCTGAACTTTTTTGTGTTATTTAAGTATTATTGACTTTGCGCAGAAGTCCTCACGGATTTTGACTTATCCAATTACACGATATTGATTTTTTCAACTTTCTTACTTACCAATCTATGTTGCACATCAAGCGTTTGGTTGTCGTGCTAATTTTAGTGTTGAGCGCAGTTGCCTCGTCGTCGCTCACAGCCCAATCTTTTCAACCGAACTTAAAGCAAAAAGTATTGAGCGCGAAAATCGCGCAGATTTTATCGAACAA
Source organism: uncultured Chlorobiales bacterium (assembly GCA_937959145.1). Classification (GTDB taxonomy): domain Bacteria; phylum Bacteroidota; class Chlorobiia; order Chlorobiales; family Thermochlorobacteraceae; genus JANWWM01. The sequence continues at coordinate 6,649 of CALGMC010000259.1, read as the reverse complement.
TCACTATGAGCGTGTTACGCTTGACGATTCGCTATCGGCAGAGATGTTCAATCGCTACTTAGACGCACTCGATTACAATCGCATTTACTTTTTGCAATCCGATATTCAAAACTTTGAAATATACCGCACCTCATTTGACGACGATTTGAAGGTCGGCAATTTGACAGGGTGCTACGAAATGTATGAAACCTTCAAAGCGCGTTTCGATGAACGCTACGCCTTTCTTTCAAAGCGCGTTTCCGAAGGATTTAATTTCAATACCGATGAAACCTTCAATACGGATTTGCACTCATACCCTTGGGCAAAAGACCGCGCCGAAATCGAAGACCGATGGCGAAAACTGTTGAAGAATCAAGCCCTTGAACTCAAACTTGCGGGCAAGAGCGACTCTGCCATTGCGGCAACCATCCTCACGCGCTACGACGTGCAGAAGCGTAATTTAGACAAATACAATGCCGACGATGTGTTCTCGCTTTATATCAACGCCTTTTGCGCCGCCATTGACCCGCACACGAACTACCTTGCTCCCGCCAACGCCGAAAATTTCAAAATTGATATGAACCTTTCACTCGAAGGCATTGGCGCACGACTTCAAACGGAAAATGAATACACAAAAATTTTTGAGGTCGTCCCCGGCGGACCGGCATTCAAGAGCAAACTCTTACACAAGGACGATAAAATCATCGCTGTTGCACAAGGCGACACGGGCGCGTTCGTCGATGTGATTGGTTGGCGTATTGACGATGTGGTGAAACTCATTCGCGGACCGAAAGGCTCAGTGGTTCGACTCAACATCATTCCCGCCAGCGAAGGCACAAACACGCCTCCGAAAACCGTTCGTCTCGTGCGCGAAAAAGTCAACCTCGAAGAGCAAGCGGCAAAAAAGAAACTTCTTAGCATCAAACAGAACGGCAAGACTTACAAAATCGGCGTGATTACCATTCCCAATTTTTACATGAACTTTGAGGAATATCAACGCGGCGATAAAAACTACCGAAGCACCACGCGCGACGTCAAGAAACTCATCACCGAATTGCAAAAAGAGAAAATTGATGGATTGCTCATCGACCTGCGCAACAATGGCGGCGGCGCGCTTCCCGAAGCCGTCTCGCTGACGGGCTTGTTCATTCCAAGCGGTCCTGCGGTTCAAGTGCGCAACTTTGATGGCTCGGTTGAAGTGCTCAAAGATGAAGATGGCGAAGTGTTTTACAGCGGACCGCTCGCCGTGATGGTCAATCGATTCAGTGCGTCGGCTTCTGAAATTTTTGCGGGTGCGATTCAAGATTACAAGCGCGGCATCATTCTCGGCGACCGCACTTTCGGAAAAGGCACTGTTCAAAACCTCACCTCGCTCAATCGCTACATTCCGATTAAAGAGCCGCTCGGCGATTTGAAACTCACCATCGCAAAATTTTATCGCATCACGGGCAGTAGCACCCAACTTCGTGGCGTTTCGCCTGATGTCGCCTTCCCTTCTGTTTATCGCGACGGTGAAGTCGGCGAAGAAGCCGAGCCCAACGCAATGGCGTGGAGCCAAATCGCCCCCGCCTCTTTTTCGCCTTACGGCGGCGTAAATGATAAACTGCTCGCCGAACTGCGCAAGCGACACGAACAGCGCATGAAAACCGATGAAGAACTCAAAGAGTATGCAAACGATATTGCCGAACTCAAAGCGCGTCGCGCTAATAAAACCATTTCCCTCAACGAAGCCGTCCGAAAAGCGGAGCGTGATGAACTTGAAAAAAAACGATTAGCCAAGCAAAAGAAAGCGACGGTTAAACCAAAAACCGAACTACCCGACAATTCTGGAGATGACGAGCCACAATCGTCAACCGACGCAGTGCTGAACGAAAGCGCGAGAATCGTTGCCGATATTATCGGCGTTTCTTAATTATCTTGTTGGAGAGAACTTCGGTATGCGTTATGAATGGTAGCGTCTCTTTCAAATCAGCCCTTCAAGTGATTGCAAAGCCGTTTTGCGCCTTGTGGCTTTGCGCCTTGTGGCTTTCTGTTGCACAAGGTCTGCTTGCTCAACAAGGCTCGGGATTCGATAACCGATTTGCCACCACGCGCGCTCCCGAATTCAATGCCGACATCATCGCCTTCAAAGACGACTCCACTAGTGCAACTCGCTTGACGCTCTACACGCGAATTTCTTACAACAAACTTTCTTTCGTCAAACGCGATTCCGCTTTCTATTGCTTTTATGAAATCAATGCTTCGTTCGTCGACAAAAATGGTCGGCTGGCGCATGAAGAACTTTTCATCGACACCATTCGCACCACCGATTATCAACGCACGATTGCCAAAGACATTTATCACTCCAACAGTTTCACCTTCACGCTTTCGCCGAATACTTACACGGCGCATATTAAAATCATTGACCTTGAAAGCCGACGCGAGTATAAAGACACGCGCACTCTCGCGGTGAAAAATTTCTCGCGCGTAGGCGTTCATCTTTCAACCGTGATGCTTGTCTTTACGCGCTTCGATTCCCTCACAGGCAAACTTGAGTATTACCCAAACCTCTCTGCCGCCATCATTCAAGACAAGACCGAACCGCAACTTTACTATGAAGTTTATGTTACTGACCGTGCCCTCGATAGCCTCTACCTGAACTATAACATCGTCTCAAAATCTTACAAAGACGAAGTGGTCGATGAATACACGCGCACGTTTGTTTCTACAGGCAAGAAAACACGCATTCTCGACACGCTCAGCATGCAGAAACTCAAAAGTGGCAACTACCTCCTTACCATCAGCGCATTTGATAAATTCACCAAGCAAGTCTACGACAAGGCAACGCTCTTTTTCTTTACGCGCGTTTCAGGACAAGCCATGTTCATTCGCAACTTGGACGAAGCCATCGAACAACTCGAATACATCGCCGACGGCGACGAAATCGACCACATTCGCAGTGCTAAATCTCAAGAAGAAAAACTCAAACGCTTTAATGCGTTTTGGGCGCGCGTCGACCCCACTCCCGACACGCCTGAAAATGAACTCATGATGGAGTATTACGGACGCATAGAGTTCGCCAATCAAAATTTTTCATCTTACTTTCAAGGATGGAAAAGCGATATGGGCAGGGTGTATATCAAATACGGTCCGCCCGACTTCATCGAGCGACAACCGTTCAGCATGGACAGCCAGCCATATGAAATTTGGGAATACTATCAACACAACATTCGCTTGATTTTCGTCGATACTTCCGGCTTTGGAAATTATCGCTTAATCCGCCCCGAATGGGACGCACGCAATCGTATTCGATAACGCTTGAAATTCAACCGCGATGGGAGAAATGAGAAAAGCCGCTTTGCGCGGCTTGCCTTTTGTAGTGTTTTGTGAAGTAGGCTTTTGTGGAGATAAGGAGAGTCGAACTCCTGACCTTTGCAGTGCGATTGCAACGCTCTACCAACTGAGCTATATCCCCGAAGTTAAAGAACGATTTTGGAGTGCGAAGATACAAGGTGCAAATGATGTTTGCAAGCACTTTGTTTGTAACCCGCATCTTGTAAAATAAAAAAATTCATTTGGAATTGAAGTCGCAATTTTTAACATTTGCCCGATTCAACATCGCGAGCAGTTTTCCTGTTGCTCGCACAATGAGAAGAAGCATAAACGCCTCAAACAAAAACAACCATGTGGCATAACAACATTCTCGAAACCATCGGTAATACGCCGATTGTCAAAATCAATCGCCTTGCCAAACATTTGAAGCCAACCATCTTGGCAAAAATTGAATACACCAACCCCGGCGGTAGCATCAAAGACCGAATCGGCGTGGCGATGATTGAAGACGCGGAACGCTCGGGCAAAATCAAGCCCGGTGCCACGATTATTGAATGGACTGCGGGCAACACAGGCATTGGACTTGCGCTCGTCTGCGCCGTCAAAGGCTATAAACTCATTGCCGTTATGCCCGATAAAGTTTCACAAGAAAAAATTGATTTGCTTCGTGCGCTTGGTGCGGAAGTCGTCATCACCCCGACGGCGGTCAAGCCCGACGACCCGCGTAGCGTCTATAGCGTTACCGAGCATCTTGCCAAAACCATTCCGAACAGTTACTACCCCAATCAATTCGAGAACCCGAGAAATCCTGAAATTCATTTTGCAACTACGGGAAAAGAAATATGGGAACAAACCGAAGGCAAAGTTACGCACGTCGTAGCGGCAATGGGCACGGGCGGCACGATTTCCGGCATCGCGAAGTTTCTGAAGTCAAAGAATCCAAAAATTCAGTGCATCGGCGTTGATTCGCAAGGTTCGGCATATCAACCCTTTTTCAAAACCGGAAGCGTTCCCGCTGAATTGGGACTTTGGAAAGTCGAGGGCATGGGCGGCGGAAAAATTCCAAAGACAGCGGATTTTCAAAGCCTTGACGATGTCATTGCGGTTTCCGATAAAGATGCGTTCAACTGCGCACGCGACCTTTCACAAATGGAAGGCATTTTCGCCGGCGGCTCATCGGGCGCGACCATGTTCGCCACACTCGAACTCTCTAAGTCGCTTGACGATTCGGCTGTCGTCGTCGCCTTGATTACAGACACCGGCGAGCGTTACATCAGCAAAATGTATAACGACATTTGGATGAAAGAAAACAACTTCTTGAGAAGTTTGCGCGGCGATAAGTCGAGCGTAACCGCGCTTGATATTGCCCAGCAGAAGCACGACAACCTGATTTATGTTGTTCCTGAAACTACGCTCGCCGAAACGTTTGAATTGATGAAGAAAAATGAAGTTTCCCAAGTGCCCGTGCTAAGCGATGGCGCGGTGATTGGAAGTGTGAGCGAAAATAAAATTTTAAGCATTCTCATCAGCGACGAGCAAGCCAAAGCCAACAAGGTCATCGGCTACATGGAAAAGCCATTTCCGATTGTCGCACCTGAAACTAAACTTGCCGACGTTTCCAAAGAATTTACGCGCGACAATTCCGCCGTGTTGGTGGAACTTCCCGACTCGACCTTGCAGATTATCACCAAATCTGACGTCATCGCCGCAATCACTGCATCCTAAAAGTTCTTTTTGTATTTAAGCCAAGTTCCCTTGAAAAGAGGGAAAGTTTTTTATATTTGCAACCCTTTTTATAGGAGCAACCTTGAAAACGCGAACAGCAACAAAGAAAAAATCGCCCGCAAAGTCAAAAACAACCGATACGAAAAAGTCGGACAACGGCGTTTCAGCCGAATCGCACAACAACGGGCGCGCTACACCTGTGTTCAATGCCGAGAAGCGCGACGCGATTAAAGCGGGTAAAATTAAAGATATTCACTGCGACGTGTGCGGCGTTACCGGCGGGTGGGAATATGTTGGCGATTGGCACCCGAATGAAATTCCTCGAGATTCGGACGTTGAGCCGCCCGAAGAAAATACAGAGCCGAAGTATTGGCTTCGCTGTAAAAATTGCTCCGCCGTCTCGGTCATTGAGGAATGGAAAATTCAAATCAATCGCGAAAAGAATTTGGACGAATTGACGCTTGACGATTGCGTAACTTACACGCCTCAGGGCATTTACCGCGTTGGCGACGCGATTTACCATAAAGCCTTGAACAAAATCGGCATTGTGCGCTCCAAGCAACTCACAAACAGCGGCGCAAGTGCCGTAACGATTGAGTTTCGCGACTTAGGCATGCGCCAACTTCTTGAAAACGTATCGATTGATGAAAATGGCACGGTTTCAGACCCAGGTAAGAAAGGTAAACTGAAACTCAAAAAAATTAGCAAGCGTTAATTGTTACGGTCTTTCAGCAAGTTTCATAACTTTTATTCACAACTTAAACCACCAACACAAAGGAGGTGAATCTCTTGGTAGGCGTTCAAGCTTTAGAAAATGAACCCGTTGATAAGATGCTCAAACGCTTCAAGAAGAAGTATGAGCGTTCAGGCACATTGAAAGAGTTTCGTGCACGCACGTTTTTCACGAAGCCTTCGGTCGAAAGCCGTTTGAAGCGTTCTCGCAGCAAGCGTCGCGCTCAACGCGCCAATGAAGAAATGAATACTTAATCTCGTTTCTAATTCAAGGCATAAGGCAATTTCACTTTGAAGTTGCCTTTTTCTTTTTTATGATAAGACCTCAGTTTCGCGGCACAGTTACAGACCTTCCGCCGGATAAATCCATCTCGCATCGCGCCGCGCTCATCGGCGCACTCTCCACAGGCGAAACCCGCATTGAGAACTTTTCCGCTGGCGAAGACAACCAATCCACGCTTTCTGCGCTTCTGCAACTTGGCGTTTCAATTCGTCAAGACCTTTCTTCAACGCGCACCGTTACCATTCGCTCTAACGGTCTGTTTGATTTGAAGCCAAGCCAAACACCGATTCAATGCAATAATTCAGGCTCAACCATGCGCATGCTGGCAGGCATTTTAGCCGCACAGCCGTTTCATTCCACGCTGATTGGCGACGCCTCCTTGATGAAGCGACCGATGAAACGCATCGCCTTGCCGCTTTCGCAAATGGGCGCACAGGTTACGCTCTCCGAAGCCGATACCGCACCGATTGAGATTCGCGGCAAGAAACCACTTTCGCCGATTGCCTATCAAACGCCCGTTGCGTCGGCACAAGTGAAATCGTGTGTTATTTTCGCCGCACTGCATGCCGATGGCACAAGCGAAATTTCAGAAGCCATTCAAACACGCAATCATACCGA
>CALGMC010000258.1 GCA_937959145.1 uncultured Chlorobiales bacterium | reverse complement strand
TGTTTCGGGGCGACGGGCGCGTTCATCGCACCTTTGTTACCTCTTGCGGAGAAGGGGGGATTCGAACCCCCGGTAGCACCTTACGATACTACATCGGTTTAGCAAACCGACGCCTTAAGCCACTCGGCCACCTCTCCAATTCAACTATGAGCTGCGAATATACCACTTTCAACAAAAACTGCAAGTCGCACTTTCAAATCACCTTTTTATTCCTCAATGGCAGCATGTTTCATCAAATTTTCAATCACCTCGTCAGAAGTGCGCTTTTCTGCTTGCGCCTTGAAGTTGAGCAATACGCGATGTCGCAATGCCGGCAACGCCATTCGTTTAATATCGCAAGGCAACACGGAAAAACGCCCTTGCATCAACGCATGCGCTTTCGCCGATAAAATCAACGCTTGTGCAGCGCGCGTGCCCGCGCCCCATTCCACATTTTCTTTGATGAACGCTTGGGTCGTGGTCTGCGGTCGCGTTTCTCGAACAAGTAAATTCACAAACTTCATCAACTCCGAACTCACCACCACCTCGCGCACCAGCCGCTGAATCACAAGCAACTCTTCCCCTGAAAGCACAGGCATAATTTTGGCGGATTCACTGCCCGTTGTTTGCATCAAGACTTTGAGTTCATCTTCCTCGCTTGGATAATCGAGTTTGATGTAAAGCATAAATCGGTCGAGTTGTGCTTCGGGCAAGGGGTATGTGCCGGCTTGCTCAATCGGATTTTGCGTTGCTAAAACGAAGAACGGCTTTTCAAGCGGATAAGTATTCCCTGCTTGCGTTACAGAAAATTCTTGCATCGCTTCGAGCAAGGCGGATTGGGTTTTCGGCGGCGTGCGGTTGATTTCATCGGCAAGCACAAGGTTGGCGAAAATCGCGCCGCGATTGAACTTAAAAAATCGTTTGCCACTTGTGCGGTCTTCTTCCAACACTTCCGTGCCGAGTATGTCGGAGGGCATCAGGTCGGGCGTGAATTGAATCCGTCGGAACGAAAGCGAGACGGCATTTGCCAACGAGCGAATCATCAAGGTTTTGGCAAGCCCGGGCACGCCTTCAAGGAGCGCGTGTCCGCCCGCAATGAACGCCGCCAAAAGTTCATCGAGCACATCGCTTTGCCCAACAATGACTTTCTCTATTTCTCGTTTGAGTGCGGGAATTTTTTCAAGGAGCGCATGAAGTTCTTTTTCGGTCAAGGTATGTCTTTCGGCAAGATGTTTTTCGGCAAGTTTTAGTTCGAGTCAGAATTTAGCGATTCTCTTGCATATCGCCGTCAGAGATGCAGAGCGTCTCCTACGCGAATCGATTTGCCCGCTTGATTCCTTGCAATGCGCGTGTTGACCGAAAGTTTGTAAAAATGGGCGAAGGCTTCAGGAATCGCCCACAGAGGCAACGTTGCGTTGCGCTGTTCAGAAAAATGCTTTTGAAATTTCGGCGTTGGCTCTGCTGATAAAGGATTGCGCGTCGGCACCACACATCGCGAACATGGATTGACGCCTTCACATCTCACTTCGCCAATTTGAAATGGCACGGTGCGCGGCGGCTCATCGCAAAGCCTATCTTCCCAAAATGGCTCGCACTCTGAAATTTCAAGGTTTGCGCGAAAGCGTTGTCGCAGTTCCTCGATGGAAATTCCGCTAAACCAAGTCGCCACTTGGCGGTAGGTGGCTTCGCTGACGAGCGTCGGTCCCCAAGCGTTCAGGTCGTCAGGAAACCCTGTTTCTACATTGCGGCGCACCTTAATGCGAAAACCGAAATAATCCGAAAACCAAGTTTCTAACCTTGAATCCCCAAGTTCAAAAGTATCTTTTTCACCTTGCGCCGAGAGTGAAACGACCTTCAACGATTCATCAAAGTTAGCGCGGATAAGATGGATTTTCGCCGTGCGCTTGCCATTGACGATGTTTCCTTCTGCATCGAAGAGCGCGTATTCGCGGTCGTGCGCTAAGGCTCCGCCGCTGGTAATAGATGCCGATTGAACCGCAACGCCGTCAAGCGATTTAATCGGGTAGATGGTGATTCGTGAAAGTATTGGCACAAGTTAGTTTTCTCGTATGAAGTCCGACTTTCCGCCGCGTTTTTCAACAAGTTTAATGTCTTTAATGACAATCTCATGCGAAAGAGCCTTGCACATATCGTAAATGGTCAGTGCGGCGAGCGTTGCGCCGGTGAGGGCTTCCATTTCCACGCCTGTTTTTCCGTGAAGTTCGGCAGTGCATTCAATCGCGATGGCACTTTTGGAAATCGGCGAAATTGCAATTTGGCAATCTTCCAAGCCAAGCGGGTGGCAAAGCGGAATGAGGTCGCCCGTTTTCTTCGCCGCCATAATGCCTGCAAGGATTGCCGTTTGAAAGACGGCACCTTTTTTGGTTTGAAGTTCTCCATTTTGCAAGCGCGATAAAATTTCTTCGCCGAGTTCTACAATGGCTCTGGCTCTTGCAAGGCGATGCGTGATGGGTTTCTCGCCGACATTAACCATTGTCGGATTACCTTTGGCGTCAAGGTGCGAAAGCGATTTTTCGTTTGTCATTTCTCCCATTTATCAATGCTCTCAAAAAACTCAATCAAAACACAAAGGCGACTCATGGTGAATCGCCTTAATGCTTCATTCCATTTCTTTGGGTCATTACTTTTTCCCTACCAGCGCGTCGGTTACTTTTTCAATCGAGCGCGTGATGCCGCCTGAAATGGTTTCGGTGGTTTTCTTTGCCGCTTCTGCGGTTTCACCAACGGCTTTGGAAACGCTATCCAATCCGGTTTCCGCCGCAATGCCAATGCTATACAACACTTGCGTAATGACGCCTCCGCGAACTTCGTTCATGGTCGGTAGTTGTTTTAAGTTAAAGTTGTTGTTGGAACTGCAAGTCTTTGTGAAAGATACAACGCTTTTCTCTTCTTCAACATCGCGAGCCTTTAGATAATTTCGTTTTCATATCGTCCAAATCGTTTCTCCCTTTGAGAGAATTTAACCCACAACGCGACTTGAAGGCTCTATATTCCTTTGTGAAAATTCCCTTGTGGGAATCTGTTTTGAAAAGTTAGAAAGGAGTATTTAAGATGCAATCGTTTTCGTGGATTTTCATATACGCCTTCGCGCTTCCGATTTTCTTCATTCTTGTTTTCTTGCTCTACAAGTTTGTCGATTTCAAACTTCGGCACGATGACGAGAAACTCGCTCCCATCTTTGAAACGAGCGATAACGTCGTCGGGCTTTCTCCCGAAGAGTTGAAGAAAAAGAAAGCCGAACAGCAAGAAGGCATGAAACAACTTTCGGAAGCCATTTCCAAAATCCCTGTCAAGTTGGTCAATGGCAAGTTCGTTCCGATGGAAGGCGAAGAACTCCGAGCCGAATTGGAACGTCGCAAAGCCGAAGAAGCAAGGAAGAACCTTGTGCAAATCACCCTGCCTGAACAACGAAACTAACCGGCATTTGGTTGATTTTCTTTTGATGGTGTGAGAGGGCGACTTCGGTCGCCTTTTTTGTTGCTTGATGGTTACTTGATATGTCCGTTTTTTTGTTGCTCTTCAATCACGTCCCAAGTGTGGTCGGCAAGCAGTTTGACGGTAGCAACATAATCCATTTTCTTGCTTCTGCCCCATTCGTTTGGCGCAACAAGTGAAAGAAAATCTTCGCCATTTTCACGGCGATAAAGGTAATAGGTTTTTCCGATAATCGGCTCAAAGCCCATCTTGACCATATAAATCCGCTCTGAAATCTCGACACGCTGTTGAATTTTTTTGGCTTGTTCGGCAAGCAGTTGCATTTGTTCGTAAAGTTGCGACATCTGCATTTCGGTTTGCTCGCGCATCGCCGAAACCGCTCTTCCCTTGATTTTACCAACATCTTCAGGCTTTATGATTGCTCCGCCTGCCGTGTGCGCGTAAGGAAGAAGCGACGGCGTTTCTGCCGTCTTTTCCTTCATCTTGTCCAAGTCAATTTTGGACACATCAATTTCATTTGATTTCATTTCAATAGCAGAATTTTTCAACATTCAAGTTTATACCTCAACCAATTCCGCCGATTTCGTTCTCGACTTCAACTTGCGCTCTTGCCATCGGCGATAAATTGAAATCACGAAACCAAACGCTACAATGTATGTTCCAAGCCATAAAACGTTGATGTAAGGCTTAATGCTTGCTTCAATGATAAGCGTTTCCTGCGGCTGAACTTCGGCACCAAGTCCTTTGGCTTCGACCATCACTCTGCCACTTGACGCATCAATGCGAGTAATTGCAAACGAAACGCTTGGCGCGCTTTGCAGTGCGGCGTATTCAATCTTCGGCTCGCTTCCGGCTTCGATGTTGTAAATCGGTTCAATCGTTTCGCTCTTGCCGTCTTTTGTAATTTCAAGTATGGCAACCACTTTGATTTTCCCATCAACGCCGCCGCCCAAAATGCTTTTTTCCATGTTGAAATTCACGAACTTCACCGCGTAGCCTTCGAGCATTTGCGATTCGCCTTTTTTCAAAATCAGTTGGTTGGGATTGTCTTTAACCATCAGGTTTACGGGCGCGATGTAAAAATCTTTTGTCAAGTAATGCGCAACATCGGGGTTTTGAACTGTCATCCGTTTCGTTTCATACATCACTGGCATGGCGATATACGACTTGTTTCCATCAACCACTTGAATTTTGAAACCGCTTTTTCCGTCGCCCACATCTTGCATGCCTTTGTAGGTCATTTGTTTTCCGAAGGCTTGAACCGTCTTGCCTTTTGGCAGCTCGATGTGTTGGCTTTCGTCATATTTCGCCGAGCCAATAATGCCAAGTAGCATTAAGGCTAACCCAACGTGCGTTAGACTTCCACCTGCGTATTTCGGATTGCCTTTCAAGACTTTGAGCAAGACTTGCCCGTTGGCAAAGAGCGAGAACGACGCCGTCAATGCAAGCAAAATCATAGATACATCTTTCATGCCCGCAAGCATTAAGATGGTTGTAAAGACAAGCGCAAGCGTTAAAGGAAGCCATAAGGCTTTGATGAGATTTTCTTTATCGATTTTCGTCCACCAAATTGATTGTCCAACAGCGGAAAGAAACCCAATCAGCACGGCAAGCGGGAGCGTTACTTGATTGTAGAAATCAGGTTCAAGTTTGGTGATTTGTCGGTTCAACATGGAGTCGACAATTGGTGTGGAAATGCCCGCCACGACGACGCCCGCTATGAGCATCAACACAACGGCACCGCAAAGCAAGAAAAACTCGCGCGAATAAAGCGACTCTTCACGCGAAACCACTTTAATGGACTTGAAACGCACCAAGAGCAACCCAACGCCCAGCCCCAGAAATGTGAGCGTAAAGGCAAGCAGTTGATTGTATAGTCCTAAATCGGTAAAGGAGTGAACGGAAGTGTCTGCCAGCACGCCGCTTCGTGTTAGGAAGGAGCTATACAGCACCATTGAGAACGCCAGCACCGCAAGAAACAGATTCGTTTTTTTGAGCGCACCGTTTTTTTTCTGAACAATCATCGTGTGAATCAGTGCGACAATCAAGAGCCATGGCACGAGCGAAGAGTTTTCAACTGGGTCCCAGCCCCAATAGCCGCCCCAGCCCAGGACTTTATACGCCCAATAGCCGCCCATCATGATGCCAATGCCGAGCGTTGCCGCACTGAACAAGACCCACGGCATTGCAGGACGAATCCAATCGTCATATTTATTCTTCCACATTGCCGCAATCGCGTAACTAAACGGAATGATGAGCGACGAGAATCCAACGAACAAGGTCGGCGGGTGAATCACCATCCAAGGATTTTGAAGCAAGGGATTGAGTCCATCGCCTTCTTTCGGCACAGGTCCCATTGTAAGCGCGAAGACATCACTTCCTAATCCATCTTTGAGAAACGGCACTTCAATGCCCAAAATCATCGAGAGCAAAAAGGCTTGCGAGAGCGAGAGCACGGTCATGACGGGGGCTTCGTATTCTTTCGCCGTTTTCATCAAAAAGAATCCAAACAAACAGCCGTAAAACATCCACAGCATGAAACTGCCCTCTTGCCCTGCATAAAAGGTGGAGATGAGGTAAAAGATGTTCAGGTCGGTTGAGGAGTAATGCTTGACGTAATTGTATTTGAACTGATGCGTGAGAATGAGGTAAAGAAGGTGCAAGCCATTGACGACGATTGCGCCCACCATAACGAAAAAACTTTTTCGTGCAAGACTCAACCATTCGTCGTAAAGTTGTTGTTGTTCGTCGCTTTGAGCGGCGCGAAAGAAGGCGTAAGTCGCACAGAGTGCGGCAGTAAAGCCGACAATTGTTACGAACTTGCCCGTGATAAACTCAAAAAAAACTGCTTCGCTTGACATTTAGAACTGCATTTTAAGGTGTGTTTGCCGATACTAATTTCTACCGATACTAACTTTTCTTTTCGCTATCGGCTTTTTCAGATTGATACTTTGACGGACATTTCACCAAAATATCTTTTGCGTAGATGGTGCCGTCTTCAAGTTTGCCTTGAACGACGACGCTGGTGGCTTGTTCAAAATTATTGGGTTTTCCGTTGCGATAAATGACGCGAGCGATGTTGCCTTCTTCATCTTTCATGTAAAAGGTGAAAATGTTGAGGTTTGTTTCGGTGGGTTCTTCCTTCACCCAATAGCCTTTGATGTAGGCAAGTTTACCACTTTGTTTGGCTTGCGAAATGGAGGCATATCCGATTGAACTATTGCCCCACTCTTGCGCCGTAAATCCAAGCCAAGCGAGAACCGCGACAATGACGGCAGAGCCTACGATAAACTTCGGTTTGACGGACATTTTTGTAACGAGTTAAAGTTTTAATAGCACTTCTAAAACCTTACAAAGTTACGAAACCGTTTCCTTTGATGCGATTATTTCTTGGCTTTGGTTTTCTTTTTGGGAGCGGATTTGGATGTTGAGGGCTTTTTCATCAGCGCGCTGGGGTCAAAATCTTTGACGATTTCGTCGCCGCTGACATACTGCATTTCTTTTGGCTTGTTCATTTTTGCAGGCATTCGGCTTGCGACTTCTTTTTCCATTTTTTTGCGCCACGCAATCGCCATTTTTCGAGCTTTCTCTTCGCCATGTTCGGCAACCGAGAAAAACTTTTGCACCTGCTTGTATTTTTCTATGTTGATTGAGGCGACATAATGGTCGCGCACAACGACCGTTTTCTTGCCTTCGGGGGTTTGTTTCTCAGCGGTTTTTGTTGTGCGATATACGCCAACGATACCGGTTTTATTGTTGGCTTTTTTTGTGAAGAACGGATACGGGAACTCGCGAAATCCTCGTTTGCGCGGCTTGTTGAGGTCAATGTTCAGAGCCTTGTAAAGTTTATCGCGATACTCAACAGCGATTTTCAAGGTTTTTTCTTTGCCGCCATATTTTTTATCGGCAAACGATTTTGAATAGGTTACAGAATCCTTCGTCGCTCTGACAAGCCAGCAGTGTTCGTTGCGGTCGGGGGCATCAATTCGGCTGATTCCTTTCAGGTTTGTGGATTTCGGGTTCATCGGTTTCAAGTTCTTTGGTTTTACTAATGGTTTTTTGATTACGCCTCGATGCGGCTTGACCTCATGAGGCGGAACTGACTTTCAGCGATGCAACGCTCAACCCGCTCACAATGCAACTACTGACCGATTTGCGCGCGATAGTCCGCCGCCGTCATTAAGGCTTCTACATCTGCGGGGTTATTGACTTTGAGTTTAATCATCCACCCATCTTCGTAGGGCGATTTATTGACCAATGAAGCGTCTTTGAGGGCTTCGTTCACCTCAATGATTTCTCCCGCCACAGGAAGAAACAAGTCGGAGACAGTCTTGACGGCTTCGACCGTTCCGAAAATGTCGTTGGCGTTCAGTTTTGTGCCCACGCTTTTAAGGTCGACGAACACAATATCGCCCAGTTCCGATTGCGCGAAATCCGTGATGCCGATTCGTGCGACATCTGCCGATTCCATCACAATCCATTCATGTTCTTTGGTGTAGCGAAGTGTTTCTGGAAAGTTCATTGTAAGAGTAGACAAAAGTTGTGTGAAATTGCTTGCAAATCTAACATCTTTTCAAACGCACGCCAAACGAAAAGCCTTACAAGCAACGGCAAATCGTTCTTATCTTTGTGTTTGCAGATGCAACTTCTATTTCAATGAAAAACAGCACCATCAAAGGGTTCTTTATTTTTTCAGCCGCGCTTGGCGCAATCATTTTCTTTCTCTTCACGCAAAAAGTTATTGAATCAATTCGCGAACAGCAAAAGCAGAAGGTCGACCTTTGGGTTAAATCGCTCAACTTGCTCATTGAGCTTGAAAACCCGCAGGAAATTTCGTTCATCTTTAATGAAATCGTAACGGTGATTGATTTCCCCGTGATGCTCACCGATGCGCAAATGAACCCCAGCACCATTCGCAACATCAAAGTTGATTCTTCAAAAGGCGAGGCGTTTGTCAAAGCGTTTTTGGAGAAAAAGCGGTTGGAGTTAGACGCGCAGTATGAACCCGTCGCCGTTAAACTCGATACGATGGTGCTTCAATATGTGCATTATGGCGATTCAGATTTAGTGGTCATGTTGCGCATTGCGCCGATTTTATCGAGTGTTGCGGCAGGGGTTTTTATTTTGATTGCCTATTTCAGTTTCAGCGTCATTCGTCGAAATGAGCAATCCAACCTTTGGGTTGGGCTGTCCAAAGAAACGGCACATCAACTTGGCACGCCGATTTCAAGTTTGATGGGTTGGATTGAACTTCTGAAAACTGCCAGCGACAATCCCGAAAAACAAGCACAAATTATTTTTGAGATGGAAACCGACTTAAAACGCTTGAACCGCGTTGCCACACGCTTTTCAAAAATCGGCTCAAAGGTGAGTTTGAAGGAAGAAAACATTAGCGAAGTTATCGCCATGATGTTCAACTATTATCGCAGTCGGATTCCGCAAATGGGCAAGAACATTGAACTGATTTTCAACGACGCGCCCGACATTCTCGCGCCCATCAATCGCGAACTCTTCGAGTGGGTCATTGAAAACATCACGAAGAACGGCATCGACGCCATTCAAGGCAAAGTCGGAACGATTTCCGCCACGATTTTCAAAGAAGAACGCTTCGTTATCATTGATATTTCCGACACAGGCAAAGGCATTGAAAGCAAATATAAAAACGAGATTTTCAAGGCGGGATTCACCACAAAATCGCGCGGCTGGGGGCTTGGGCTTTCGCTCGCCAAGCGCATCATCGAGGATTACCATAAAGGCAAGTTGATTCTCAAACATAGCGAAGTTGGCAAAGGCACAACGTTCAGAATCAAACTTCCACTCTGAATTTCAAAGGCGATATTTTAGCACTTGCCTAATTTTCGTAACTTACTTGGACGCTCGATAACCACAACACACTGCTATGCCACGCCTTTTCTTACTTCTCTTCCTGTTTGTTCCTATCGCTCTTTCCGCACAAGAGCGCAAATATCAGCGCAAGTCGATTTCATCGCTGGGGCTTTTGAATCTTTCATTTGTAAATGTTCCAAGCGCGATGATTGAAAATCGCATCAATTATCACATTCAGTTGCCGCGCTTTGACTACAATTCGCTTTCTGATAGCGCGCTTTCGGCTTATCGCGAGCGTCTGTCCGCATTGGGCTTTCTCAATGCCACACCTTCACAAATCACAGCGATTCTCAATGAAACAATTGTCCCGCAAGTTTCTCTGGCACTGAAAGCCGTTGCCGAAGAGCGTGCACTTGGGAATTTGAAGGAAGAAGATTTAGCGATGGCGGCGGCAAATAAACTCAAAGGCTCAGGCTTAACTGCCGAGGATATTCTCAAAGTTTTGAACGCCGCATACCTTTATGTGCCTGTTGTGGCGCGCTACAACGAGTCGACCGATGAAGAACGGAATTTAACGGTTGAGATTTCAGGTTACATTCTGTGGTTTCGCATCAAAACCAATCCTGACGGCAACTCGGAGGCGGTGTTTTTGAAGGGTAGCTCGGTTATGCAGAGCGGCAGGGCCACGGCTTCTCTCGATAGGAATTATCAAACTCGCCGTCGCACGCTTTCAGGTGGGGACTATGCACGGCTGTCTGCCATTGAGGCGTGGGCAAGAAATTTGAGCTTAGCTATGCGCCGATTGCCCGATTTTCAAGTTACGGCTGAAATTTTAAGCCTGCGCGGCGCAACGCCCGAAGCCAACATCGGCACACGCGAAGGCGTTGGACTTGACGATGGCTACTATGCCGAAGAACTTTTTGAAAATTCCACAGGCGAGTTAGAAGAGCGCAGAATTGGATTTTTCCGTGTCGCTTCCGTTGGCGACAACAAAACCAATCCTTCCGCCACTTCAACCTTTTATCCGCACATCACGCGAGGCGTCGAGCGAGGCGTCTTGCTTAAAGAGCACCCACAGTTTGGATTGGATATTGCCATTCGTCCTAAATTTTTCCGACTTCGCCTCTCCAAAGAAACCACGCCCTTACGTCGCGAAATGCTTAGCGAATACGGCGTCGATGATTTCTCTTTCACAACCGTTCCGCTTGCCTTTGCGCTCAAAGAAGACGTTACCGAAGCAGGCGGCATTGAACTTGGATTTCACTATAACCTTGCCAAACAAACAGGCGTGCGCCAACTTTTTGCGACGGCTGATTTTGGATTTGGCATCGGAAACACTTCATTTACCCCTGCCGCGCCGAATGGCATCTCGGCTTTGATTTTAAGCGGCTACGCGGGCGCAATGAAAAAATTCTGGCTTCGTCGTTGGAACTTCTACCTCGGCGGCTCGGCTGGTCTTGACGGGCTTTTTCTCAGCGTAGGCAACACAAACGAAGGCGGTTTGGAAAGCCTTTCATTTGTTACCGCTTCGGTTCGCGCCGACTTCGGCTTCGAGTTCATGCTGACACCTGATTTGCTCTTCAGCATCGGGGGAAACTACAAAGTTGGATTCGCACCTTTTCTCAGTTCGCTCAAATACAAAGATTCTTCTGCTGAGGACGGCTCTCAAACTTTTAGCATTCCCTTCACAGCGCGTGGCTTTCGCGATACGAACTTCAACGGTATCACACTTAACATCGGCATCTCTTACGCGCTTCCTTCTTTTGGCATTTCACTTGGCGAAATTGAAGAGATTGATTATTAAAAATATCTTTTCTAAAATCACGCGAACTTGCTTACATTTTAGAAGTAGTTTGAACTCGATTTGACTTAACTCAATGAAACGTTGTTCGAACCACTCTACACAATGGGCTTCTTCTTTTACATCACGGACTTCTGGTTTTGGCGATGGAAAACACTTTTTTCCATTGTCAGACTTCGTCTCGACAAAAGCGCACTTCGTTCTTACTACATTAACTTTTTCTTTTGCATTTACTCGGTTACACCGCTTTGGAAAAGCGTTGAGGACGTTATTGAAGCCGAGTAGCATGGCACAAAAAGGAGGTCGCTATGAGCACGCTCCAAACCAAACAAAGCCTGCTTTACTTTGAAGATTCTGCAACGACAAACCCCGCATATTTCGATAAAACGCCTGTGCTTTTCATCAATGGCTGGGCGATGTCGGCACAGTATTGGACGCCTGTGGCTCGGCGACTTTCTGCAACATTTCGCACCATTTGCTTTGACCAAAGCGGTACAGGCCGCACGCGCCTAACCGCACGCAAACCGCATTTCACGATTGAAGCGTTTGCTGATGAGGCGTCTGCGCTTATTGAGCATTTAGGATTATCACAAGTGCATCTTGTTGGACACTCGATGGGGTCGATGGTTACAGCGGAACTTGCACATCGTCATCAAGCACAAACGCTCTCAACCACGATTATCGCCTGCGGTATTTTTACTTACAGTGCAATTCAAATGGAACTGCTTTCGGTGTTCATTCGTAGCACGATGAACTTGAAGTTTTTATTTCATCTCGATTTCTTCAAACGCGCCTTTATTCAGAAAGCCACCTCAAACCCGATTCCAAAAGAATACGAGAAAATTTTGGTTGATGATTTCTTGAATACTGATGCGGAAGCGGCGGAAAAAGTCGGCACGTTTTCACTC
>CALGMC010000257.1 GCA_937959145.1 uncultured Chlorobiales bacterium | reverse complement strand
CAGTGGTATCCGCGCATGTGCGTCTATGACGACCTTTCAGGGTGGAACACCGACCAATATCTCGGTGCAGGCGAGTTTTATACCGAATACGGTTCGTTTGATGTGAAACTCACCGTTCCTGCTAATCACATTTGTTTAGCGACGGGCACGCTTCAAAATCCAACCGAAGTGCTAACGCCAACGCTACGCGAGCGATTAGCCAAAGCCGCTAAAAGCGATGAAACCGTGATGATTATTGCACGCGACGAAGTCGGCGCGTCATTTACACGACCAAAGCGAACAGGCGAACTCACTTGGCACTACAAAGCCGATAATGTGCGCGACTTTGCCTTTGCTTCTTCCGCAACATTTATTTGGGACGCCGCGCAATGGAACGGCATCTTGGCGCAATCGCTCTATCCTGTTGAAGGGCAACAAATGTGGAAAGAATCCACGCAATATGTTCGATTCTCGCTCAAAGAATTTTCCGAAAAGTGGTTTCCCTATCCATACAACACGATGATTAACGTCAATGGCTCGGTGCCGGGCGGAATGGAATATCCGATGATGATTTTCTGTCGCGAGCGATATAATGATTTTCGGCTCTTCGCTGTTACACTGCACGAAGTTGGGCATACTTGGTTTCCGATGATTGTGCAAAACAACGAGCGGCGATATGCGTGGCTCGACGAAGGCTTGAACTCGTTTATTTGCTATTACGGCGAAAAAGAGAAATATCCTGAACGCAAAGCGCGACGCGGCGAAGGACGCGACATTGTGCCGTATATGCGTTCCGAAACGCACCAACCGTTGATGACGCACCCGCACGCAATTCTCAATCTCGGTCAAAATGCTTACGCCAAAACAGCGGCGGCACTTGTCGCCTTGCGCGAAGTGGTGCTCGGCGAAGAACGTTTCGATATGGCGTTTAAGGAATACATCAATCGCTGGAAATACAAACACCCTACGCCCGAAGATTTCTTCCGAACTATTGAAGATGCCGCAGGTGAAGATTTGGCGTGGTTTTGGCGTGGCTGGTTCTACACAACGGCGCAACTCGATCAATCCGTCGACTCCGTCCACACGCTCGATTCGCTCGACCAATACTACAACCGCATTTTCCTTGTCAATCGTAAAGAGATGGTCATGCCCGTTGAAATGGAAATTACTTACGAGGACGGCTCAACCGAGAGGCGCAAGTTGCCTGTTGAAATCTGGCTACAAGACAATGTGTTTGTTGCGCCTGTGTGGTCAGAAAAGAAAATCGTCGGCGTTGAGTTAGACCCCGATAAAAAACTGCCCGATGTGGATTTGTCAAACAACAAACTCTTTGACCCGAAATACAAACAGCCGAGTAAAGCCGAACCCAACACAGACGGCGAAAATCCTTGAAAACTTTAAGAACACACCGTAAGAAGCGACTCGATTTGGGTCGCTTTTTTGTTGACGAAAAGTTTGCTAACGAAAAAGGCATTTCTACGACTGTGGCGAAAAAAGTAAGTTTGCGCGTATTTTGTAGCCATACCGCCGATGCGTGAAATAAAGTTCAACAGGGAAATGAGTGTAATGCGTCGCCTGCAACCTTCAACTGCGAAGCCGATTCGCAACGCCAACCTTCGTGAAAAACGCTGACGTGAGCATAAACTTCCGACAAGTTTTCAAATGCAACGACAAGACCGCGAGATTAAGCACATGCGGGTTTGTCGCGCTAATGCTCGCGCTTACGCTCTTTGCCTGCCAAACCGCGAAGCCAACAAACATAGAGCCGAAGACGCCAAGCGTTCAGCGATTGGTTGATGCGATGAAAGCCGCCGATTCGCTCCGTCAAGCCGATGCCGATTCGGTTGCGCTCCCAACGCTCACCGATTCTATTTTTGCGGCGCGTCTCGATACGGCAACGCTCAAGCCCGAAGTCCTTCCGCCTGTGGCAAATGATGAACTCGATACCATCATCGTCTATACCGCGAAAGATTCTATCATTTACGACCTGACAAACAAAACCATGTCGCTCTATGGCGATGCGAAAATCACCTATCAAGAATTTCGCTTGAACGCACCGAAAGTCGTTATCGACACAAGAGTCAATATTCTCGATGCCGAAAGCAATCGCGACAGTGCCAATAAGCCAATCAACATACCGAAGTTCAGCGATGCAGGCGGCACTTACGACGCCGTGAAAATGAGCTACAACTTCAAAACCAAACGCGGCAAAATTCGCGAAGTAACCACCGAGCTCGACAACGGCTACTACAGCGGCGAAAACATCAAGCGCATGGAAGATGGCGTGTTGAACGTCAAGAACGGACGCTATTACACTTGCAATCACGACCCGCCGCACTATTGGTTTCAGTGCGAAAGTATGAAACTCATTCCCGGCGACCGTGTTATTGCGCGACCTGTGGTGATGTATGTTGAAGGCGTGCCTGTGTTTTATTTGCCGTTTGCATTTTTCCTCACGCGAAGCGGCAGACAATCGGGAATCATTATGCCACGATACGGACGCGATAACTTTCGCGGATTTTTCCTCGCACAAGGCGGCTACTATTGGGCACTCTCCGATTACTACGATTTAAGACTGGAAGGCGATGTGGGAACATTCGGCAGTTGGGCAACACGCGGACGCTTCCGCTATAAAGAACGCTACGACCTTGACGGCTCAATCGAAGGACAGTTCGAGCGGCTCGTGCGCGGCGAAATCACCGACCCCGACTACTTGCGCAACGAAAACTGGTATATCAACATTCAACATCAACAGCGACTCGACCCCACCACACAACTCAGTGGAAACTTGCGCTTTGCAGGCGGCAATCAATTCAGCGTCAATTCATTCAACCCCATCGACGCGCTCCAACAACAAGCAGCTTCCACGCTGACGCTCACCAAAACTTTCGCCGAAGGGCAACGAAGCACCACCGTCGGCTACAGCCGAAACCAAAATTTGCGCGTTACCGACGTCTCACAAAGCATTACCGCAAGTTTTTATCAAGCGCGGCTCTTTCCGTTCAAAACGCGCAAAAGCACTGACGGCTTCCTGCAACGCATTGCAATTGACTTGCCGAATACAAGCGTGAGCGGCAACTACAACAACACCGATACAACATTTTCACGCACGCTTAACGGCGCGTTTAATTCAACTGTCAGTTATCAATTCTCGCCACAGTCCAACTACTTGCTCTCACAAGGCTTTGCTTTGAATGCGTCGCAGATTTCGCGCACGGGCGTTGAAGACCTATCGGGTGCGTCGCTCACCATGCCGCTTTCGTTCAGTGGAACGGTATTCCGATACTTCAACGCCAACGTGGCATTTACTTACAACCAATTTTTCAACGACCGAAGTATCACGCGATTTTTCAATCCGTCAGATTCAACCGTCGTAACGCAGGTCAATCGTCGCTTAACGCGCTACTACACCTATCAATTTTCAGCAGGCGTTCAAACGCGCGTTTATGGAACGTTCTTCACGGGCTTTTTAGAAAATCTTGTTGGACTTAAAGCCGTGCGCCATACGCTCAACCCAATCATCTCGTATAACTTCAATCCTGACTTTACGCGCGAAGAATTTGGCTACTTCGGCAGTTACATCGGGGCAAATGGCGAGCGCGTGCGCTACAACCGATTTGAGGGCGCGCTGTTCAGCGGCGTTCCAACCGAAAGCCAATCGCTCAACTTGAACATCAACAACATTTTTGAGGCGAAGGTTAAAACCCTTGATACCACAAAAGCCATAGACGACCCTGAACGCAACGAAAAGAAAGTGCAATTCTTAAACGCCAGCGTGAACACGGCTTACAACTTCGCTGCACGCGATGGATTTAATTGGTCGAATGTGAATCTCTCGGCAAACAGCACCACGATTCCAAACCTTTCGCTCAACGCGAGTGCGTCGTTCACGTTTTATGGCTTCAACGATAGCACAGGCACGACGATTCCTGTTTTGAACCGCGAGCAAGGCGGCGGCGTGTTACGTTTTCTTACAGGCAGTCTGCAACTTTCAACTGGCTTTCGCGG
>CALGMC010000256.1 GCA_937959145.1 uncultured Chlorobiales bacterium | reverse complement strand
GCCGAATCGGAAGAACTCAAAGCCCTCAATGAACGGCTCTTCAAGGCGCACGATACGCTTGCGACGATTATCTCTGAAACAGAACTTCAAAAAGCCGATTTAGAATTTCAGAATAGCCGCATTAAAGCACTTTTATCCGTTCTACCAGAAGGTATCTTGATTGAAGATGAACATCGCAAAACGCATATCGTCAATCAGCGATTGCTTGATATGTTTGAGATAAAAGGGAAGCCGGAGGATTTTATTGCGAAGAGTGCAGACCGTCTGCGCGTGTTAGTGCGCAACAAAACTGTTGAAAGTGAGAAGGCACAGAAATTCTTTGAGCAAGCGTTTTATGAGCAAAAGACGACGGTAAAAAAAGAAGTCAGGCAAGTGAGCGGAAAAATATATGAATTTTCATTTATGCCGGTCTTTCATCGCGGAAATTATCGAGGAAGTTTATGGACGTTCGAAGATATTACGCGTCGCAAAATGCAAGAGCGAGAGCGCGAAATCACCATTGAAAGACTCAACGAAGCCAACACGAAACTACAAAACGCAAATAAACTTAAAAATGAACTGCTTGCGATTGCCGTCCACGACCTCAAAAACCCGCTTAATGTGATTGGCGGATTTTCAGAACTAATCCGTTTAGAAAACCCATCAGAAACGGTGAAATCATATTCAGAGACCATTAGTCGGTCGGTCAAGCGAATGCTCTCGTTGGTTCAAGATTTGCTCCAATCGGCGAATAGTGAAAAGGAAACGATGATGAACTTTGAGCCGACGAATCTCAATCAAATTATTCACTACGTCGTGGCTAATCAAGAAATTTTAGCCAAAGAAAAAAATATCGCGATATATCTTCAAGAAAAAGACAAGTGCATCGTAGAAGCAGAGCCGAATAAACTCTACGAAGTATTTGAAAATCTGATTAGTAACGCGGTCAAATACTCGCCGAATGGAAAAAATGTAACCGTAACGATAGAGAAATTAGACCTTAAAAAAAGCATGATGCGCCGCGAAAGCGATGCCAAATATGCAAAGTCGGGCATAGCGCATATTGTGGTCAAAGACGAAGGACTTGGCATGAGCGAAGATGACCTAAAAAAACTCTACCAACCGTTCCAAAAACTCTCATCAAAGCCGACCGCAGACGAGACGTCCACAGGATTAGGACTTTACATTGTGAAGAATTTAGTGGAAAAACATCATGGCAAAATTTGGGCAGAATCAGAAGGCAAGGGGAAAGGAACAACCTTTTTTGTGGAACTCCCCGCGATTGAATGAATGAAGAAAGAGTTGAACATTTTTCTTTCCGCCGTGATGTTCCTAACGCGCTTGCCCGTCTCGCGCTTCGTCAAATACGACCCCGAACACCTATCTCAATCCACATGTTACTTTCCGCTTGTTGGCGCGTGTGTGGGAAGCGTCGGTGCAGGCGTGCTCGCAATGGCGTCGGAAGTAAGTTCGCCGATTCTTGCCGTTTTAATCTCAATGGCAACAACGATTTTGCTCACAGGCGCATTTCACGAAGACGGACTTGCCGATTCTGCCGACGGCTTCGGCGGTGGATACACAAAAGAGCGAACATTGGAAATCATGAAGGATAGCCGTATCGGAACTTACGGTGCCATCGCGCTATGGCTTTTTCTCACCGCAAAACTGCTTGTGCTGACCGAAATTTTCAAACAAGAGGATTCACTTGTGCTTTCAACGCTCGTTGTGGCACATTTACTCGGACGCTATTCAAGCCTGCCGCTCATTTACACGCTCAACTATGTGCGAAGCGAATCGACAATCTCAAAGCCATTTGCGCAAAAGGCATCGCTGAAACGCCTTGTGTTTGCAAGCCTCTATACCGTTCTCTTGTGTTCACTGTTGCTTGAAGAAGGAGCACTCGTTGCAATCGGTGTATGCCTATTGGGAACGCTACTGGCGGGAAGATTTTTTCTAAAAAGAATCGGCGGAATTACGGGCGACGCACTTGGCGCGGCAAATCAACTCGTTGAACTTGCGATTTATTTGACAATCTACGTCGTTTCAGTTGCGGATTGAAAAACTCATTCAAAAGCCGATTTGGCTCTTTGTAAAGGAGTTTGAAAACGTTATTCTCACCGTCCTGCGCAAGTTCAACTGTTAGACCTGCTTACAAAACACTATGATTAAAAAGCGAATTAACGCGCTCATTGAACAAAAAAAGTCATTTCTCTGTGTCGGATTAGACCCCGACGTGCAAAAAATCCCGACGCTCTTTTTGCGCATGCAAGACCCCATTACGGAATTCACGAAATCCATCGTCAATGCCACATCTGAGGTTGCAGTTGCCTACAAGCCGAACTTTGCCTTCTATGAAGCCTTAGGCTTGAAAGGCTTGCACGCGCTCGATGCCTTGATTCACAATTTGCCGAAAAATGTGATTACGATTGCCGACGCCAAACGCGCCGATATTGGAAACACCTCGCGCCTTTACGCCACAGCATTTTTTGAAACTTGGGGATTCGACGCCGTAACCGTGCCGCCCTACATGGGCTATGACTCGATTGAGCCGTTTCTTTCTTACAAGGAAAAATTGACCTTGATTTTGTGCCTCACCTCAAACAGCGGTTCAAAAGATTTTGAAGAACGGCGATTGGAGGACGGCAAACCACTTTATGAGGCAGTATTAGAAAAAGCGATTGAGTGGAATCAATTTGAGAATGTTGGATTGGTTGTTGGAGCAAATCGTGCTGAAGAATTAAGGCGATTGCGTGCGATAGCAGAAGGGTTGTGCTTTTTGATTCCGGGCGTGGGGGCGCAGGGCGGTTCGCTTGAAGATGCCGTTCGATATGGCATAGAT
>CALGMC010000255.1 GCA_937959145.1 uncultured Chlorobiales bacterium | reverse complement strand
CTTTTTTGCTATCACATCGAAGACGAAGCACTCATTGAGAATATCTCCCTACTTGAATTTTTCTCACACGAGGCGCGGCTCGTCGCAAGCCAACTTCACAACCCGCTTGGGCTTTTCGGCGCGAAACTTTCTTCGTTTTTGATGCGCTCCATGCTCGGCTATCCCACTGCGCTCCTTCTCGTGATTTCCGCCTTTTGGGGCTTTTCGCTCTTTCGTCGTCAGGATTTCTCAAAGGCGATTTATGTAACGGTTTATGGCGTGTTTTTCTCCACCATCGTGGCTTCAATGTTTGGATTAACCGCATTTGGATTCAGCGAGGTGATGTCGGGCGCGATTGGTCGTTTAGTCGCCACCACACTTGCCACGATTCTCGGAAAGTTCGGCGCATGGTGCTTGCTCACGGTGCTATTGTTACTTGTTATCGCGCTCTTTATTGACCTTGACTTGCAAAAAACTTTTGACCGCATTGCCTACCTAACGCGCGATAAAGCCAATGAAATCGCCAGCGGCACGATGCTCAAATTCAAAGAATGGCGTGAAGCCCGTGCACGCGCCATTGAAGAAGAACTTGCGGAAGAAGAAGCCGAACTCGAACAAGAAGCGACACCAGCACCGCCGCCCGCTCAATTTGAGCCAAAGTTTGGTCGAAGAAAAGAGGATAAGTTCAAAGAGACGCAAGCAGAAACGGTTTCAATTCCAACAAGAGAACTCACAAATGCGCCAATCGAGACAGCGACCGCCGCGCCGCCGAATCTCGCCGAAGCGCATCGTCAAAATGCGGATTCGAACAGCGCAACCTTTGGACTACGCGACCTTCTCAGCGAAACGCCTGCCGACTCACACGCCACAACACTAACTCAAACAGAGCCGATTCTCGTTGAAACAAAATCGCTGACGACCGAGCCGCCTATGCCTACAACTGCCTCTGCGCTTGAACCTTCAACCGCAGAAACAAGTGCGCCGCCCGTCGCTCCGACACCGTCTATCGAGGAAGCCATCGACCGCGAACTCGAAAAACTTTTGAACGGATTAGACAAAGCATCTCAAACTCCAACAAGTTCTGTTACAAGCAAAATCGATATTGTTGAAACACCACCTGCGCCGACGTTACCGCCCCCAATACTTCCGCCTGATTTTCAAGAAGAAAAAGATGAGGTGCTCGACGACTTGCTCACCGAACTAACTGCGCCAAAGCCCAAAGCGAAAACCGCCGAGCCGCCGCCCGAGCCAAGCATCACGCTCAAAGAAGCCGTTCAAGAAAAAGAAGCCGATTTAGATGAACGCGAGTTAGCCGTTGAAACCAAAGAGAATTTCACGTATCAATTTCCGTCCGTCGATTTGCTTCAAGAGCCTGAACCTGAAACCGACTCCGTCTCGATTGAAGAGCTCGAGGAAAACAAGCGCAAACTTTTGGAAAAACTTCGCATCTATAAAATTGAGGTCGTCAAGGTAGAAGCAACGGTCGGTCCGCGCGTTACGCTCTTCGAGCTTGAACTTGCGCCTGATGTTAAAGTTTCTCGCATTACATCGCTTGCTGACGATTTGGCGATGGCAATGTCGGCGCGTGGCATTCGCATCATCGCGCCAATTCCGGGCAAGAACGCCGTTGGCGTTGAAATCCCGAACTCGAAATCGAAAATTGTGCGCATCAAGACGCTTCTTCAATCCGAAAAATTCAAGAACTTCAAAGGCATTCTGCCTATTGCATTTGGAAAAACAATTTCCAACGAAATTTACATCGACGACCTTGCCAAAATGCCGCACTTGCTTGTGGCAGGTTCAACAGGTTCGGGCAAATCGGTTGGCATTAACACGATTCTCACCAGCCTCATTTACTTTTGCTCGCCTGAAAAAGTCAAGTTCCTTTTGATTGACCCGAAGCGCGTCGAGCTCTTTCCGTATCAAAAACTCAAAAATCATTTTCTCGTCAAATACAAAGATTTGGACGAGCAGATTATCACCGACACGAGCAAAGCCGTCTATGCGCTTAAATCGGTCGAGAAGGAAATGGATATGCGCTACGACCAACTCGCCAAAGCGGGCGTGCGCAACATCAAAGATTTCAATGCAAAGTTTCCTGACGATGCCTTGCCTTACATCGTCGTGGTGATTGATGAACTTGCCGATATGATGATTACTGCCGGGCGCGATGTGGAAGAGCCGATTGCACGCCTTGCTCAACTTGCGCGCGCGGTCGGAATTCATTTAGTTGTTGCCACACAGCGACCAAGCGTTGATGTGATTACCGGCGTCATCAAAGCCAATTTCCCTGCACGTGTCGCCTATCAAGTTGCCAGCAAAATCGACTCGCGCACCATTTTGGATATGATGGGAGCAGAGCAACTTTTAGGATACGGGGATATGCTCTATTTGCCCTCGAGCGAACCTAAGCCGATTCGCATTCAAAATGCGTTCGTCTCGACCGAAGAAGTCGAAGCCATTACCGAATTTATTTACGCGCAAAAAGGCTTCGATATGGCACTTGAATTGCCTTCGCCCGACCTGAAACTCACAAGCTCAAAAGGCGAGATGGACGACGAAGACGAGGGCAGTTTTGAACGCGATAAAATGTTTGAGGAAGCGGCGCGATTGGTGGTGCGCCATCAGCAGGGTAGCGTCTCGCTTTTGCAACGCCGATTGAAACTTGGATTCGGAAGAGCCGCTCGCATTATGGATCAACTCGAGCAAGCGGGCATTGTCGGCGCGCCTGACGGAAGCAAGCCGCGCGAAGTCTTGGTCGAGAGCGAAGAATCGCTCGAGCTAATCCTGAACAATTTGGACTAAACACGAAAGGTGGATTTGGCTCCGTTTTTGTACTCCATTTCGTTAGGAATCTCTCGTATCGGATTTTTCTCCTTGTCCCACTCGTTTCGCGTTGGTTTCAGTTAGTTGAGCGTTGATGTATGCCTTCAATGCTTCAAAGGTCATGCCTTGAGTCTCGCGACTAATTTTGTCTCTGATTTCACGCATCATTCTCACTGCGTCAAATATCTTTTCTCTTTTATTCGTTGTCTCCATACTTCACTAAATCTTTTGGGCTTCTAATTTCAATCGTTGTGTAGCC
>CALGMC010000254.1 GCA_937959145.1 uncultured Chlorobiales bacterium | reverse complement strand
GACCTCAAAAAAACCGTTGCAATGGCGGAAGACGCCTTGAACGCGGTTGAGGCGATTGCATCAACAGGAAAAGAAATTTTGTTCGTTGGCACAAAGAAGCAAGCCAAAGTCATCATCGCCGAACAGGCTACGCGCTGTGGCATGCCATATGTGGCAGAGCGTTGGCTCGGCGGCATGCTCACGAACTTCTCCACGATTCGCCAAAGTGTCCGACGTCTCAACTCGATTGAGCGCATGGAAAACGACGGCACTTTCGACATCATCACGAAAAAAGAACGCTTGATGCTCACGCGCGAAAAAGAAAAACTCGTCAAAATTTTAGGCGGCGTTTCGGAAATGACGCGCCTCCCTGCCGCGCTCTTCGTGGTTGATGTCAAAAAAGAGCACATCGCGATTAAAGAAGCGAACTTGCTCGGCATTCCGATTTTCGCGATTGTCGATACGAACTGCGACCCTGATAACATTACGCACATCATTCCGGCAAATGACGACTCCATTCGCTCGATTGAACTGATTACAGCGGCATTTGCAGATGCAATTATCAATGCGACAACGGCTCAAAAGGAAGAAGACGCTGTCGAAGAAGCCACAGAAAAAGAGTAAGAAACCATAACCTGACGAGGCGTTTTAGAGACTGCCTCAATTTGGAATACTCAAAACTCCATCTTCAAAACAATGGCAGAAATTTCAGCAAAGTTAGTTAAGGAACTCCGCGATAAAACCAACGCGGGCATGGCGGATTGCAAAAAAGCCCTCGAGCAATCGGACGGCGACATTGAAAAAGCCATCGAGTATCTTCGCAAGCAAGGCGCGGCGGCGGCGGCAAAACGCGCTGACCGTGAAGCGAAAGAAGGCGCAATCGTTGTCGTTTCAACACCTGATAACAAACTCGCCGCTATGGTTGAAGTCAACTGCGAAACAGACTTCGTCGCCCGCAACGAAGGATTTTTGAATTTCGCTAACGCCGTTGCGCAACTCGCACTTCAAACCAAGTCTTCAACGCTTGAATCGCTTTTAAGTGCAACGCTCGGAAGTGAGTTCGATAATCTTCCCGTTTCACAAGCCGTTGAAATGATGACGGGGCGACTTGGCGAAAAAATCGCGGTTAGTCGCCTATCGCTGATTGAATCAACCGATGGCGTTGTCGTCTCTTACATTCACCCTGGCTCGAAACTCGCGTCGCTTGTGCATTTGACGGGCGTTAATGGAAACATCGGCACGATTGGCAAAGACATCGCAATGCAAGTTGCCGCCGCCGCCCCGCTTGCCTTAACACGCGCCGAAGTTCCAAAAGAAAAAATTGAAAAAGAAGCCGAAATTTTGCGTGAACAAGCCCAAAACGAAGGCAAACCCGCGCAAGTCGTTGAGCGCATTGTGAACGGTCGGCTTGAAAAGTATTACCAAGAAGTCGTCTTACTTGACCAGCCGTTTATTAAAGACGGCGGCAAGAGCGTTGCCGAACTTCTCAAAGAAGCAGGCTCTGTGGAAGTGAAAGGCTTTGCGCGGTTCCAACTCGGTGAGAAGTAAAACTCTGAAAGTCTCGCAGATTGCGAGACTTTTTTTTGCCTAATCGTCATCATTCACATTCATGTCATCGCTCAAATACAAACGCATTTTGCTCAAACTCAGCGGCGAATCGCTCATGGGCGCGCAGGGCTACGGAATTGATAACACCGTTTTAGACCAATTTGCCGAAGAAATTAAATCGATTCACCAGCTCGGCGTTCAAGTCGGAATCGTGATTGGTGGCGGAAACATTTTTCGTGGCGTCTCAAAGGCGGCTGAAAATATGGACCGCGTTCAAGCCGACCACATGGGCATGCTTGCCACCGTCATTAACTCCCTCGCCATGCAAGATGCGTTGGAGCGACATCAAATTTTCACAAGACTTCTGACGGCAATCAAAATGGAGCAAATTGCCGAGCCGTTTATCCGCCGCCGAGCCATTCGCCACTTGGAAAAAGAGCGCGTTGTGATTTTCGGCGCGGGCACAGGCAATCCTTACTTCACTACCGACACTGCCGCCGCCCTTCGTGCTGTTGAAATCGAAGCCGATGTCATCATCAAAGGCACACGCGTTGAAGGCGTTTATGATTCCGACCCTGAAAAAAATCCGACCGCCAACTTCTTTCCGCACATTTCCTATCTTGATGTGCTCAAAAAGGGATTGCGCGTGATGGATTTAACCGCAATTACGCTCTGTCAAGAAAATACGCTCCCCATCGTTGTGATGAACATGAACACAAAGGGCAATTTGCTCCGTCTTTGTCAAGGCGAGTCAGTTGGAACGCTCGTCAGCGAAGCCGTTAGCGATTATTCGGGTTGAATCGTGAAAACGAACAGGACAATTCCGATGATGGTTAAAACTGAGCCTGCAATCGTCATGAGCAAGTAGGTGAGTTTTTCAGCCCAATGCTCCCATTCAAGATATTGACGATATTTGATGCTTGAAAAAATCGCGCCGATGAGACCGCCTGCAATCAGTGCAACTGCGATAAACTTCATTTTTTGAATGATTGGTTTTAATTCTGACGCAAAGTTACGCCAATTCTGCACGACTACTGCGACCTTTTTTGCACTCCTTTTTTGCAATACTCTTTTTGCACAAATCATTGGGCTTCCTGCTCCTACAAACACGCCTGCCGCAACTCCTTCTAACTTGATGTTCGGCAACGTGGGAACAGCAGGCACAGCCATTTCTGCCACGCCCTCTCAACTTGTGCTTCCTAACGCCATTCCGAAAAACTACATCGTTGGTGCGGGCGACGTGCTTCTGATTGCGATTTTTTCTCAAACTTATACCACCTATCAACTTCCCGTTACGCCAAGCGGCACGCTCATTATTCCGCGTATAAAAGAAATTCCTGTTCAAGGATTGAGCATTGATAAAGTTCAAGAACTTTTGACACGCGAATTTGCCAAAGTCTATCGCTCTGCCGATGTTACCGTCTCCCTGCTTTCGCTACGAAACTTTTATGTGGATATTGTGGGCGAGGTTTCTGTGCCGACGCGACTGCTCGTCAATGCCGCCACGCGCGTTTCCGATGTGATTTCACAAAGCCCGATTTTGCAAAATGCCTCGCTTCGTCAAGTGCGCCTCAAACGCGTCAATCCCGACACCCTCATGACGCTCGATGTGTTTCGCTATTACCGCCTGCTCGATAACAGCGATAACCCTTACTTGCAAGAAAACGACATTATTCAAGTCAGCAAGCAAACGAAAAGCGTTACGATTTACGGCGAAGTGAAGTATCAAGGCAGTTATGAATTTGTCGAAGGCGATTCGCTCTATACGCTGTTGAAATTGGCTGGCGGCGTGCTCGAGAGTGCGATTTTAGATTCCGTTGATATTATCCGCTATTTTCCTGACCAACTAAGCACCTATACGTTTAGCGTCAATGTGAATGGATTTCCGCCCTCTTCAAACATTCCGCTTCTTGACGGCGACCGCGTGCAAGTGCGCCGCATTCCCTTGTGGCGACCCGATGAAACCGTGCTCGTTCAAGGGCGCGTGAAAGTGCCCGGCTATTACCGCATCGCAAAAGGCAGAACACGATTGCGCGATGTGATTGAGCGTGCAGGTGGCTTTCTCGAACTTGCCTCCCTTGAAGAAGCCACACTTATCCGCCCCAAAGCCATTCGTAAAGAAATTGACCTTTCCACCATCAAAGAAATTGACCTTGAAGACCCTGAATATCAATACGCCGTTGCCCGCAAACGCGAAGACCCCAAAGGACGCATTGCGGTTGACTTCAAGAAATTATTTCTCCAAAACGACGACTCACAGAACATCATCTTAGAAGAAGGCGACATCATCGATATTCCGCTCTTTCGCAATTATGTGAACGTGATTGGGCGCGTGGTTCGTCCCGGAAATATTGAGTATGTCAAAGGTGAAGGTATCAAATACTACATTCAAAAGGCAGGCGGCTTTACAGAACGCGCTATCAAAGGTGATATTAAAATTTTGAAGCCGGGCTCTGGCGATTTACTCAACGCCGACGACGTCGACGAAATTGAACCCAGCGATGTGATACTTGTTCAAGAAAAACCCAAAAGCCAATTTTGGACGCGCAGTTGGGAAATTTTCCGCGATTCGATGGTGATTGTGGGAAGTCTTGCCACAACCATTTTGGTCATTAGAAATGTAACACAATGAACACGCCTTCATCATTTGATACAGCCTCTCCTGAAAAGCCGACGCTCATTCGGAACTATGTCGAGATTCTGCTTGAAAATCTTGGATTCATGGCGCGCTTTGTCGGTCTTGTGCTTTTGTTCGGTGCTGTTGCGCTGTTCCTTGTTCCCCGCACTTATACCGCAAAGGTCGTTTTAATGCCGCCCGAAGACCCCAACAAGCAAAACCCATTGATGCAGGCAGCAGGTGCGTTAGGTTTAGGCTCTCTTACAAACCCTGCTAATGCAACCGACATTCTCGCTGAAATGCTCAAAAGCAACACCATTGCCGATTCACTTATCGCACAAGAGCATTTAGAAGAAGTGTTTTTGAGCGAAAGCGAACGCACCGATAAAAACCCACTTGAAAAACGCGAGATTTTACGCAAAGAACTTTCAGACCTAACAAAAATTCTCACCAACAAAGCCGGCTACATCACGCTCGAGGTGAAAATTTCAACCCCTGCGTTTTCCTTCTCAAGCGTCGATGACGACAGCGCACGAAATCGTGCCGCACGCATCGCGAATGGCTATGTCTCCGTTTTGGATAGAACCAATCGCCGTTTAGCCAATCTGAAATCCGTCTACAATGCCGAGTATTTCGCCGAACAAGTCGCCATCGCTAAGCAGGAACTCGATTCGGCTTATTCAAACTTTGAGCGGTTTCAAAAATCCAACAAAGCGATTGCGCTTTCCGAGCAAATGAAGTTTCAGATGGAAACGCTCTCAAAACTTAAAGCGCAAATGATTGCGGAAGAACTTCAACTCGATTTGCTTCTCAAAGACCGACAGCCAAACGATATGCTGGTTCTCGAAAGTCGCTCACGGCTCAACGAGTATCGCAAGAAGTATGAAGAAGCCACACAAGGCAAATCCGATAAACTTTCCCTTGCCTTTGATGAAATGCCGACCGTTTCGCGCGAATACGCCAACAACTATCGCGAAGTCAAAATCCACGAAGAAGTCTACGCGCTCCTGAAGCAGCTTTACTTCAAAGAGCGCGTTCAAGGCTATCGCGACACGCCAACCGTCGTTGTGCTCGATTCTGCCTCCGTTCCCTTTTATCGCACAAGCCCTAAACGCGGTTTGATGTTGCTTGTTATTTTTGTTGTTGGAGTTTTCGCCGCGATTGTTGCAGTTTTCATTCGCCGCTGGTTTTCTCGCTTCCAAATTGACGAAGATTATGAACCACTTCGCGCTCGATTGAAAAACTGGAAATCGGCACTTCTTCGTTTCCCGGATTCCCAGGTGCGGTTGCGCAAAAATCCCCTCCGCATTTGGGACAGCAAAAGCCCGGTCACCCAAAACATTCTCACCGCTGCCCCCCGATTACCCGCCTATCTGGGTTCGGCCGCGCAGGCGCATTTTGAGCAGGTGCAGGCGGGCTTGACCGCCTTGGGCTTGACCTACACCCTCAATCCGCGCTTGGTGCGGGGGCTGGATTATTACACCCGCACGGCGTTTGAAATTACGACGACGGATTTGGGGGCGCAGGCTGCCGTGGGCGGGGGCGGACGTTATGACGGCTTGGTGCAGGCATTAGGGGGGACGCCCACCCCGGCGGTCGGCTGGGCGATGGGCTTGGAACGGTTGGTGGTGCTGTTGCAAAAGCAAGGGGAAACCCCGGCTCCCCGGCTGGACTTCTATATCGTTGCCCAGGGGGAAGGCACCGGGATTTTATCTCTACAAATCAGTCAGATGTTGCGGCGGCAGGGCTTCCGGGTGGAAATTGACCTGAGCAATAGTGCCTTGGGCAAACAGATGAAACGGGCGGATAAATTGGGCAGTCACGCCTGCGTCATCCTGGGGGAAAACGAGGTGCAAACCCAACAGATTCCGGTCAAATGGCTGGCGACCGGGGTACAGGAGCTGGTGGATTTTCCGGCGGGGTTTGCCGATGATGAACGGTGGCGGCAAAAATTCGCCGCTATCCCTAGGCCGAAGGGGCCGTAGCCGCCGGCTTTTTGTCTTTATCGTCGGCGATGTTCAATAACCGGCGATAAAAATCCTGGGGAAAATCCACCCTTTGACTGCGCTTGTAATGAATGAGCAAGTCCACCAAAAAACCCACGAATTCGAAATTCACCAGCACCATATCGTAGCTCAGGTCGGGATTGCCTTCAAATTGGATCTGACAGCGGCTCAAATCCGCCGGTAAATTCGAGACATTCCAGGTCGCCACAAAAGGAATCCCCTGCCCCCCATCCACGTAGCGTTCCCCTTCCAAGTTGCCCAAACGATACAAGCTCAGGGCAAAAGGTAGGGTTTCCCGTTTATTGCCAGCCGGTAAAAACGGTTGAAACAACTGCACCTGATCCTTCGGTGCCGGTTGGAGTTGACTCAGTACGGATGACATAAAACCACCTCAGCAACAACCCGTTCATGCTTAGCTTATTACTGTTACTGTATCACTGAGTTGATCGTACCCGTGTAATCCGGATCCGGGCGAATATTCAAGCAACACCAATCCTGGCGTTGCCGCAGTGCTCCGATGATCCAGCCCTGGGCTTCCAAAGCCTCGGTCACCGCGGGCAGTTGGTCATGGATCAGGCCGCTCAAAATGCCCCAACTTTTGGCGTGGGTAAGCATACGAAACCGGGGCATCAGGTCGATAATCGTTTCCGCCAAAATGTTGCACACGAATCCGTCTAGGGGTTGGGTGAGCAGTTCCGCCAAGCGGGACAAACTCCCCTGCTCCACCACCAACCGCTCCCCCTCAATTTGGTTCAGGGCTTGGTTTTGCCGGGTCGCCCCAATCGCCAGGGGGTCCGTATCCACCGCATACACCCGTTTGGCTCCGAGCAATAGGGCCGCAATGGCCAAAATGCCCGACCCGCAGCCAATATCGGCCACCACCACATCCGTC
>CALGMC010000253.1 GCA_937959145.1 uncultured Chlorobiales bacterium | reverse complement strand
CTTGCCTTAATGATAACGACTTCGCCCAATTTTATCGGCTGTTTGAACACCAGCGTATCGACGGAAGCCGTTACGGCAACGGCGTTGGCGTGGCGTGAGGCGGCAATGGCGGCGGCTAAATCCATCCAGTGCATTAAGCGTCCGCCCGCAAGGTTGCCGAGATAGTTGGTGTCGATGGGCATGACGACTTGCGTCATCTCGACGCGCGATTCAGAGACTTTCTTTTTTGGTCTATTGGTCATTGTGATGATGAAATAAAAACGCCCTCCAAAATTGGAAGGCTCTGCAAAGTTAGTGATGTAGCACGAGTTTTTAGTGTGTGCATCCTGCGCCGCAAGTGTGTGCTGTCGGTTTGGTTTCTGTTGTGGTTTCTGTTTTGGCGTCGCTGGGCTTCGCCTCGCTCTTCGTTGCGCCCACATTTTTGTAATCGGTATTGTAAAAGCCCGTGCCTTTGAGCACGAACCCACCGCCCAAGCCAATGACGCGCTTGAGCCCGTCGGTCTCACAGTTTGGGCAGAAGGTTAGTGCGTCGTCAGTAATGCGTTGCTGAATTTCCATTTCAGCACCACAATTCGCGCATCGGTAATGATACATTGGCATAGATGGTTCGAGTTTTGGTTGAAGTTTAAGTTTTTGTTAAATATTCGATTTAGCCTCACAGCGTAACGCAGGAAGCATTAATTTTGTTTCCGCCTGCTCTCTAACAAAGAGCGACATTTCTGCTACAAACAATCAACAAACAAAAAATATGCTATATCGTTTACGATTGCTTCTTCTTCTGACACTTTTCGCCTGTGCAGAAGCATGGGCACAAGGGGTTACAACATCATCGATTGTCGGCACCGTCTCCGATACGAAAGGCGAAGTTCTCATTGGCGCACAGGTTGTCGCCGTGCATGTGCCTTCAGGCACGAAGTATGGAACAGTATCGCAGGTTGATGGTCGTTTTACCCTTCAAGGGTTGCGCGTCGGCGGTCCATATGAAATTACGGCGAAGTATGTCGGCTACCAAAGCCAAAAAATCACGGATGTTTTCTTGGCACTCGGAACCACACAACGGCTGCAGATAAAATTACCAGAATCGTCTGTTCAAACCGAAGAGGTTGTGATTACCGCCAATGTCAATGCGGCAATCGGTCCCGAGCGCACAGGGGCTTTGACGAACGTGCCTCGTGAAGTGATTAACTCTCTGCCAACTATCAATCGGAACTTTACGGATTTCACCCGCCTGACCCCGCAAGCGGTTGGCAATGGTTTTGCAGGTCAAGACAACCGATTGAATAACATCACGGTTGACGGGTCTTATTTGAACAACAGTTTCGGCTTGTCGGGTTTGCCGGGCGGACGCGCCAATGCGGCACCGTTGAGTTTGGAAGCCGTTGAGCAAATTAGCGTGGCGATTGCACCTTACGATGTGCGCCAAGCGGGTTTTGTGGGTGCAGGGATTAACCTTGTTACACGTAGTGGCACGAACGACTTTTCAGGCTCGGTGTTCGGCAACTTCCGCGACCAATCGCTGATTGGCAAGACGATTTTTGGGAATGAATTAGCCGCCGCTAAGAACGATTTCAGCAACATTCAAGGGGGCTTTAGAGTTGGCGGTCCGATTCTCAAAGATAAACTCTTCTTTTTCATCGCCGCTGAAACCGAGCAAAATACGACGCCCTTTACGTTCCGCGCACGCCGTCCGGGCGAAACACAAGGCGGAAGCATTTCGCGCCCGACCTTTGACCAAATGCAAAATCTCAGCAACTTCCTGCGCGATAGCCTCAACTACGAAACGGGTCCGTTCGAAGGCTACAACCAACGCCGCCCCCAAAGCCTGAACTGGCTTATCAAACTCAATTACAACATTAACGATGAGCACAAATTGAGTCTGCGCTACAACGCCCTCGATGCCAAACAAGATGTGCCCATCAGCCAAAGTGCCTCGTTAGGATTTGGCAACCGCAGCGGCGTCAATTCGCTTAGCTACGAAAACTCGAACTACATTCAATTTGACCGCATTCAATCGGTCATTGCAGAGTTGAACTCTACTTTTGGCAAAAGTTTCTATAACCAAGTGATTGCAGGGTTCACCTATCAAAACGAAGACCGTGGCTCGCGTGGAAAGTTATTCCCTCTGGTTGAAATTCAAGACAACAACGCAACGCTTATCAGTTTTGGATTTGAGCCATTTACACCGTCGAACCAACTCAGTTACAGCACGTTTCAATTTCAAGATAATTTCACCTATTTCTTAGGCAAGCATACGCTTACAGCGGGATTGAACTTAGAGCACTACCGCTTCCGCAACCTCTTCTTCCCCGGCTCACAAAGCGTGTATGTGTATAACACTTTGGACGACTGGTATGCCGACGCACGCGGATTTTTGACGAATCCGAATCGCGATACTTCTACGGTGCGGTTGCGTCGTTTCCAATATCGCTACTCGGCTTTGCCCGGTTTTGCTGACCCTGTTCAGCCGCTTCGCGTTTGGTATCCCGGTTTTTATCTTCAAGACGAATGGCAAGTTAGTTCAAACTTCCGCGTTGTTGCAGGGCTTCGTCTTGACGTGCCGTTTTTTGAAGACACGGCTTTTGATAATCCCGCCGTCCGAAACTTGGAATTTCGTGACGGTGATGGCAATCGCATTCAATCCGACACCAAGAAGTTGCCCGACCCGAAATTTCTTATCTCACCGCGTATTGGATTTAACTGGAACGTGCTCTCAAACGACAAACTGCAAGTGCGCGGCGGAACTGGCGTCTTTACAGGTCGTCCTGCCTTCGTGTGGATTTCCAACCAAATTGGGAACAACGGCGTGCTGACCGGGTTTATTGACGAAACAAATACCTTCCGCCGACCCTTCAATCCGAACCCCAACGCGTATCGTCCGGCGACGCCCACACTTCCTACTTCTATTGAGTTAGCGACGGTTGACCCGAACTTCCGCTTCCCACAAGTTTGGCGCACGAGCTTGGGCGTCGATTACCGCCTGCCGTTTGACATTATCGCAACCTTCGACGCGATTTACTCACAAACCATCAACGGCATTGGATATATTAACGCGAACCTCAAACCTGCAACGCGAATTTTTGCCGGACCTGACCAACGCTTACGCTACGACGGCAATACAAATAATGCCAACCGCATTAACGCGAACGTAACGAGCAATACGGTTTTGGTGAATACAGGAAAAGATTACGCACTCTCGCTCACAGGTCAGTTGCAAAAGTCGTTTGGTCGCAATTGGTATGCGCAGTTTGCTTACACATATACCGACGCTCGGAACACGGTCAATCCCGGCTCTATTGCGCTTGGTTCATGGACAGGCAATGCGATTCCGAACAATCCGAACAAGCCACCGCTTGCCTTCTCTGCCGATGCTGTGCCACACCGCATTATTGCCAGCGGCACATATCGTGTTGAATATGCGGGCAATATGGCAACGCAAATTTCCATCTTCTTACAAGCCCAACCACAAGGTCGATTCAGTTACACCTACGCAGGCGATATGAACGGCGATGGCGTCTCGAACAACGACCTCATTTATGTTCCGAACAGCGCGTCGGAGTTGCGCTTCTTACCGCTCACGGTTGGCACAGGTGCCAATGCACGCACCTTTACACCTGCCGAGCAAGCCGCCGCGTTTGATGCCTTTATCGAGCAAGATTCTTACCTGCGCACACGACGCGGCAAATATGCCGAGCGCAACGGTGCACTCTTCCCGTGGGTTTATCGTGCCGACCTGAGTGTTACCCAAGAGTTTTTCTTTGAGACAGGCGGAAAGCGCAACACGCTCCAAGTTCGCGCCGACATCTTCAACTTCTTTAATTTGATTAGCGATGAATTTGGGGTTGGGTGGCAACGACCGGATAACTTCGTGCTTTCTTCTGCTGGCGTTGGAAATGATGGCGTGCCGCAGTTCAGAATTAGAACGGTGAATAACCAGCCGATTTCTCAATCCTTCCAACGCTCGGCAAATTTGGCGGATTTGTGGGCGGCTCAATTAAGCGTTCGCTACATTTTCAACTGATTGAGATTCCGCAACATACTATCTTCAAAGAGGCATCACACCGATGCCTCTTTTTATTGGTATGTTTTTTGCCTGAATTTACTTATCTCGCATATAGGCACAAGTTTTGTTCAAAACGCTGAACATTTTTTGACAGTTTGAGTTAAATTTGTAGAAAATTTATCACTCACCTATCACCCTTAGATTTTGTTTTTATTAGTTAAGTTGCAGGAAGTTGATGCCGCCACGCTTTCTGCACTGTAAATTATTTGGCGGTCAACTAATCAAATATTATTCAACCATGGCAATTGAAAAATCCACGTCGTCGTCCAGCCTTGCAGAAGTGGTCGACCGCATTTTGGACAAAGGTATCGTGATTGATGTGTTCGCCCGCGTCTCGCTCGTCGGGATTGAACTCGTCTCAGTTGAAGCGCGCGTTGTTGTCGCTTCGGTTGAAACATACCTCAAATATGCAGAAGCCATCGGCTTGACGGCTACAGCGGCGTAACGCTCTACCGTGCTTTCTCTTGCGCCTTGCTTGTTCGCCCATTTTGCCTAAACTCGATGCGCGCACAACCAAGCGCAGGACGAAAAAATTAGCTTACTATAACCATGAATCAGGATACATCGACATCAACCGCACTTGCGCCCACGATTCCGCAGAACGAGGACATGTATCGCTCTGCGCTTACAGAATTTCACGGAGTGATTCAATCGGTTTATGCGATTCTATCCGATTTCAACGAGGTTTCTCTTGCCTCGCGCCATGCGTTCAGCGATTGCGATACAAAACTTCGCGAAACGCTCTCGAGCACACGCTCACTTCGACGCAAGGATTTCGACCAATGGTTTCAACAGGTCAAGCGAACTCATGACGAAACCGAGACCGACTTGCGCACATCTGTTCAAGAGTTTCTTGCAGAACAAACCGAACTTTCTGATAACATCATTCGCGAATTTTCATCAATTCAGAACGGACGCACCGAACGCCTTGCTGACCTTGCCGCACTGCTTGCTGATTTCTCACGGCTCCAAGCAACACGCCGCGATGCCATTCGCGCCATGCTTGCCGACTTCAAAGCCTCGCAAGCCAAGTGGCAAACTGAACTCAAAACCATGCTCGCCGAAGCCAAAGAAATTCGCTTGCAAGATGTCAAAGCCTTGTTTGAAAAGTTTCACCAAGAATCGCAACAGCGACGCCTTGCCCTGCTTGCAAGACGCGCCGAAGTCGCCGCCCTGCTTGATGCGTTCCGAAAAGAGCGGCTCAATAAATTTTCAAAATCTTAACCGACCTGACCATGTCCGACTTACGCGCTATCGCCGAAAGCATTAAAGCCTCACGAGATGAACGCCATACTCTCACCAAAGAGCGCGTTCAGCTCATCGCTAAAAAAAGAGGCGACACAAAAAAACTGCTCGCCCATTTCGCCGAAGAACATCAGCGGCTCAGCAAACAAGACGCACAAGCGCGCGCTGCCGAATTGAACACCATTCGCGCACGTGCCAACGCCCTTCAAGCCGAAGCCAAAGGATTAGTCAAAACCTTTGAGCGCGAGCGTCAAGAAATGGCACAAACGCTCTTATCCGAAGCCAAAGCCCTTCACCAAAAACTTGCGAGCGACAACCAAGCACGGCTCGCGGTGCATAAAAATTTGATGAATCAGATTGCAGGCGAACATCAAGCCATTCGTGATACCGTTCACTCAATCGCTGTCGATGTTGAGCAGAAACTTAAAACCTACGAACAAACGCGGCGCGACGGTCGCGACGCTTGGAATCGCCTCTTAGGCGGCGGAAACGCGAAAGCGACGATTCAAACTCCTTCTGCTGTGCCTGCAAGCACTCAAACTTCGCCTGCTACCGATATGCCTTTTGCTATTAACATTCCTTTCGCACCGCCACAACGAAAAAAACGAAACTAAGGGACAACTATGGACGACATTCGCACGGTGATTGAAGCCAAACCGATGGCTGACTTCGTTGAAACGCCCTACGTCAAGGAATTGACTTATCGCGCCATGACTTACATTGAAGCGGGATTTCCCGTTCACCTTCGCGGCGCAAGCGGCACGGGCAAAACAACGCTCGCCATGCACATCGCCAGCCGTATCGGTCGTCCGATTGTCATGCTTCACGGCGATTCTGAATACAAAACGAGCGACCTTGTCGGCGGCGAATTTGGATTTCACAGTCGTAAGGTTGTCGACCGCTT
This sequence comes from uncultured Chlorobiales bacterium, assembly GCA_937959145.1. Lineage (GTDB taxonomy): Bacteria > Bacteroidota > Chlorobiia > Chlorobiales > Thermochlorobacteraceae > JANWWM01. The sequence continues at coordinate 1,034 of CALGMC010000253.1, read as the reverse complement.
CCAAAGCCGCGTGCTCAAAGTTGAAGAAGACTTTGCCAAGCGTTGGGTCGACAACCGCCTGACCGTTGCATGCAAATACGGCTTCACGATGATTTACGACGAATTCACACGCTCGCGTCCTGAAGCCAACAACGTGCTTCTCTCGGTATTGCAAGAAAAAGTTTTGGACATTGGCAACGCGCCCGCAGGCGAAGAAAGCTACTTGAAAGTTCACCCGCTCTTTACCGCGCTTTTCACGAGCAATCCCGAAGAATATGCTGGCGTGCATAAAGCCGCCGACGCCTTGCGCGACCGCATGGTTACGATTGATTTAGATTTCTTTGACTTTGAAACCGAAGTCGCTATCGTTGTAGCGAAGTCTCAACTGCCAAAGCACGACGCTGAAGAAATTGTCGGAATTGTTCGCGCCCTTCGTGAAAGCGGACGATGCGAATTTGCGCCGACCGTTCGCGCTTGCATTATGATTGCACGCACGCTCACGGTTCAACGCACCAAAGGCGTTCACTTCCCCAACTTTTTTGTTACGATTTGCCAAGATGTTTTAACCTCTGAAACCAGTCGACTCGGCTCGCGCACCAACCAAGAGGAAGTTCGACAAATTGTCAAAAAACTTGCTGAGCGCACGCGCATTCACCATGAAGAATCTCGTGGCGTTTCGCCTTCGCGCCACAATGCCGAGTCGCTCCAAAAAAACTTGACGCTAATTCGACAGCAAGTCGGACGATAGAAATCTTTTTTGAAACATCGTATTTATGACCTTTGAACAAGCGGCAAAAAAAATTGTAGAGTTTGTCAGCACGATGACCGACTCAAAAGCCAAACTCGTTAAATTGGAGAAAACCATGCAAGATGGCGGCGGGTGGATTGGCTACGCCGAAGTCTTTGAAGAAAGTGCGTTCATTAAATCCATCGGATTGCCCAGCCGTGTGATGGATAGAAACCTTTATGAAGTGCGATTGAACAACGCGCTTGAAGTCGTCGGCTACGCCAAAAAAGACAAACTTGAAGAATGAGCCAAATTTCACATACGACCA
>CALGMC010000252.1 GCA_937959145.1 uncultured Chlorobiales bacterium | reverse complement strand
ATAAGGCTTAAAGCAAAAGCCAAAAAGGCAACGATTATTTTCCCTGAATCAAGCGATGAACGGACTATAAAAGCCGTTGATGAGATTGTTCAGGAAGATTTATTGAAGCCGATTTTAATTGGCAATCATGAGCAGATTCAGCGGCAATTTGATGCGCTTGGATTGTCTTTTCCGAGCACCAAAGTGCGTGTGATTGACCATCTGCGCTCTGAAAGACTTTCGGACTATGTCAGCGAGTATTACAATTTGCGCAAAGCCAAGGGAGCAAGTTATGATGTTGCCAAAAAAGTGATGGAGAATCCGCTGTTTTTTGCCGCTATGATGGTGCGCCGCGGCGAAGCCGATGGATGCGTGGCAGGAGCAGTATCTTCAACAGCCGATGTGCTCCGTGCTGGGATTCAGATTATCGGAGTAGAGAAGTCGCAAACCCAATTAGTTTCCAGTTACTTTCTAATGGCGTTTCCTGAAAATCATTTAACTGCTCCCGATAAAGTTTTTACATTTGCCGACTGCGGTGTCGTGCCGTATCCCTCTGCCGAAGAACTTGCTGATATTGCTATCACCAGCGCAGAATCGCACCGTGCTTTGACGGAAGAAGAGCCGATTATCGCGATGCTTTCATTTTCAACCAAAGGGAGCGCGAAGCACGAATCGGTTGAAAAAGTGATTCGTGCTACCGAACTTGCACGTGCCAAGCGTCCGGACCTCAAAATTGATGGTGAATTGCAATTTGATGCCGCATTTGTGCCAAGCGTGGGCGAACGAAAAGCGAAGGGAAGTCAGGTGGCAGGAAGAGCAAACGTGTATATTTTCCCGAATTTAGACGCGGGGAATATCGCTTACAAAATCACCGAGCGGCTTGGCGGAGCAACCGCACTCGGTCCAATTATTCAAGGACTTGCAAAGCCGATGAACGACCTTTCGCGCGGCGCAAAACCGAGCGATATTGTCGATGTAGCATGCATCTGCGCGCTCCGAAAGGCTTAATTGAAAAATGTTCCGAAAATCAAGTTGAGCGAAATCCCTTGAAACATGCTCCGGAAACGATTCGGGAGCAGTTCGACGCTACTAATAAAGGTATCTACTTGATAGCGGACGGATAGCCCTTGTAGCGAGAACGGATTTGAGCCAAAATATGCTCCTGCGCCAATAAATCCATTAAAGCCTAATTTCATGTATCCACCACCGAAAAAGCCCTCTTGATACCCATATACATAGCCTAAAGTTGGTCCGATACCTGCCTCCACAAAGGGACGAAATGCACTGTTTATCTCTTCTCGAAAAAGGCGTCGTTGTGCTCCAACGGTTATAGGCATCATAAATAGGCTATTTTTCTTCAATTCGCCCGTCTCGCTATCGGTTACAATACTTCGTCCAAAGAAGTCAAATCGCTCAATTTCTTTTGGGTCATTTGCCGAAGTCATTGAAAGCGAGGCAAACGCAATCCAATCAGGATTCAATAGACGGATGAAACTGCCTGAAACGACGAAACTGGTCGTTGTCAGTCCGAATGAGCCCGCCGCGCCATTTGCATTCTTGAAGCGTTCGGTATAAATGTCCACATCTTCGTCGTCATCTTCGTCATCGATGTTTTGCGCAAATGCTGTTATCGGAAGCAGCATCACGAACAGACAAACAACGCATTTAAGCCAAAGTCGCCAAACAGATACGCTCATAGTGATTCATTTTAGGTTGTTTTATTTGTTGTATAAGGTAAATTATGTAAACTAAATGTTATTCTTTGGGAATCCACTTGTTCCCGAATGTTTCTTCGTAGCAAAACTCTGAAACCGGTTTGCGCTGAGTGCTTGACCAGTCAATCGTTGGTCGCTTCGCGTTCGGGTCAATATAGCCAAAACGGAACAATGCGATGAGTTCATAATTTTCAGGTGGTTGTACCATATCAATGCACTCCTGCCAATATGCTCCGCCCGCTTCCATCGGGAGCGAAATAAACTGCACGCCTATTCCAAGAGCAGTTGCTGCGAGCCAAATGTTCTCAATTGCCATGCCGAGTGCTAAAAGCGAATACATTCCTGAGAGATCGTCTTTCTTATATTCGTCTTTAGTAAGGAGCACGCCCAAAATAAGCGGCGAGCGCGAAACCAACTTCTTCGAATCTATTGCCAGAAGATATGGCACTCTCAATTTATTCATCATCTCACCCCCTTTTTCAGAGAAAAGATACTTGATAAACGGCTTCAAGACAGCAGGCATGTTGTCGATATGTATCCCGTCGCCTGATTTGTCGGTTTCCTCCTTACTAAATCGGAAGTATTTTAGGTAACGTTTCCAAAAGTTTCCCTTTGCCATCACTTCGCGCATGGAGCGACCTGCAATTTTGCCCAAATGCTCCCGACGCGCTTTATCGCGAATCAAGACAAATCGCCAAGGCTGAGAGTTAAAATGGCTTGGGGCATAACTTGCCGACTGCAATAAAATCTTGATATGCTCATCGGACAAGGGCTTATCCAAAAAGTAGCCGTTCGTCGTTCGCCGTGATTTAATTGCTTCAAAGACATCCATATTCAGTTCAGATAAATGAAAATGGTGGTGTAAATGAGATTGCACAAAATTGCATACCGCCAATGACTTGACTTCTGGCCCGAAAAACGGGTCATACCAAGTAGTAACATAAACAAAAATCCAAGCATAGTCGTGCTTAAAAAATTTTCAGCATAAAACTCAAAAAGTATTGCAATAAAAAGAGACAGCATCACAAAAAAGTATATTGCGTGATGTAAAAACTTGAATTTTTTATGCTGAAATAAACCGAACTTCACAGCGATTCCATAAACAAAATTTACCCAAAATAGGCTATAAGCGAGCGTAAGCATGGTCTTTCAGAGCAAGTGCCTTCTCCTCTACCCGAATTCTTACAAATAGCATCATCGCGTTAAGAATTGTGTAGATAAGTGAAGTTATGTATAGTTCAAACACAAGCGGAACGACGGCGATTTCCGTGCCAACAATCCAATAGTTGGGGTGTTTGATAAAGCGATAAAGTCCACTTTTCACAAGCGGAGCATTTGGCACAACGATGATGCGCGTGTTCCAAAATTTACCGAGCGTGGTAATGACGCTATAACGCCCAACTTGTGCAATTGCAATTACTCCCAGCCAAATCTGCCACATGGGACTGAGCGCGGTCTGCCTGATATAATGCTCCGCTATCATCGCAAGAAACCAAGTGATATGTAATAAGACCATATATTTGTAATGCTCCGCTCCGACTTCGTAACCGCCTTGCGATTTCAGCCAAATTTCATTTCGCTTCGAGATGAAGAGTTCCGCAATGCGCTGTGTTGCTAAAATGAGAATCATAACCCAAAGTGCTGTCATGTGTGCTCCCATTCGAGAAGAAGAAGTTCAGCAGAAAATCCTGGACCGAGTGCGGCTAAAAGTCCTAATGCGTTTTCGCGACTATCTTTGAGATTTTCCATAAATCGCTCCAAGATAAACAGCACGGTTGCCGCCGACATGTTGCCGTATTCGCTTAAAATTTGGTAGGCGATGCAGAGGTGTTCATCAGTTAATCCAAACGCCGATTTATAGGCTTCCAAAACCTTTGCGCCGCCCGGGTGAGTGATAAAATGCTTGATTTTTTGAATCTCTATGTTGTTTTGTTTTAAAAAGTTAAGCACTTCCGTTTTCAAAAAAGATTGGACAATTTCAGGCACATTTTGAGAGAGAACGACATTAAAGCCTTGTGCATTAAATCGCCACCCCATTACATCAAGCGAGTTTGGCATGGTTGCGGTTTGCGAGCCGATAATTTTCGGCAAGGTTTTATGTTGTTTTGAGTTTACGGCTTTTCCCTGCACGAGCACTGCGGCGGCACCGTCGGCAAAGAGAGCCGATGAAACCAATGCGGCTTTGGACATATCGCTACGCACAAAGGTCAATCCGCATAGTTCCGCAACCACAATCAAGATGGTGGCATTGGTATCGGCTTCAGCGATTGTTCTTGCCCAAGAGAGCGATGATGCTCCGCCCGCGCACCCAAGTCCCCACAGTGGCAGTCGGCGCACGGTTTTGCGAAACGGAAGTTTATCAATCAACCGTGCGTCTATGGTTGGCGTTGCCAATCCCGTAGTTGAGACAAACATGAGGTAATCTATCTCGGAAATCGAAACCCGTGCCTTTTGCAAGCAAGCTTCTATTGCCTGCTCCGAGAGTTTAAGTGCGTTCTCCAAATACAAGTTGTTCTTTTCTTCAAACGACTTCGCCGAAGAAAACCACTCTACGGGCACACAAAAGTGCCGTTTTTTAATCAAGGTATTTTCAAAAATGCTGATAAGGCGGTCTAAATTCCCTTTGTAAGCCTCGCCGTACAGATTCGTTGCGAAATTTTTGGCGTCATCTTGTGTTGCAACAAAGGGCGGAACGACAGTTCCGATTGAAATAATGTTTGCCATTGACTTTTTATGCTGATGAAGACAATAACGCTAAACAATCATAATGAATTTATTTCTTTTCTCCCGAGCCTTTTTTTATATTGGAAAAACACAACCGTTTCACTACCAAAGAATAACTAAATGGATAAGTATCAAGAAAATGGCAAAATTTGAAGTCGTTATGCCCAAAATGGGCGAAAGTATTATGGAAGGCACGATTTTGAAGTGGTTTAAGAAGGTCGGCGACCCAGTAGCGAAAGATGAAAACATATTGAGTATTGCAACAGATAAGGTTGATGCCGAAGTACCTTCAAACGTCGCAGGCGTTTTATCTGAAATTTTATTCAATGAAGGCGACGTGGTGCCGGTCGGCAAAGCCATTGCAATCATTGAAACGGATACAGCCGTGAATCCTACACCGTCGCCCTCACCTGCTACGCCGAGCGAGACAACAGTGGAAGCCATGAGCAAGACACCTGCTTCCACAGCAGTGTCGGAGACGAATGGTACACGCACTGCTGTCGAGACATTTCAAAGTGCAGCTACATCGGGACGATTTTACACGCCTGTGGTATTGAATATCGCTCGTGAAGAAGGGATTTCGATGGAGGAACTTGCTCGAATAAAGGGCACTGGAATGGACGGACGCGTAACCAAAGCCGACCTGCTCAACTACATTCAAAATCGTGCAAAAGGCGTTGCCGTCTCTACCACGACCGTTGCGCCAACTGGAAAAATTGAAAGCGCGCCGCCTGCACCGAAGCCTGCTCCTGCCCACCACCCCGTCGTCTACGACGCTGCGCGCTCCGAAGTCGTGCAGATGGATAACATGCGCAAACTCATTGCCGAGCACATGGTCCGCTCCAAGCAAACATCGGCGCATGTAACCTCCGTTGCCGAAGCCGATGTAACAGGATTGGTTAATCTTGTGAAGAAAAAGAAAAACACTTTTGAAGCCACAAACGGCGTCAAGCTCACCTATACGCCTTTCTTCGTTGAGGCGGCAATCAAAACCTTGAAGCAATTTCCGATGCTCAATGCGTCGGTTGATGGCGATAAAATCATCATCAAAAAGTATATCAATTTCGGCGTTGCGGTTGCACTTGGCGAACGCGGTGAAGGCGGCTTGATTGTGCCCGTGATTAAAAATGCCGATGAAATGAACTTGGTTGGAATTGCTCGCTCGATTCAAGATTTAGCCTTGCGCGCACGCACGAAGAAATTACTTCCCGACGACATTCAAGGGGGCACTTTCACACTGACCAACTATGGAACAAGCGGCAATCTCTTTGGTTCGCCCATCATCAATCAACCGCAAGTGGCAATTTTGGGCACAGGTGCGATTGTAAAACGCCCTGTTGTTAAAACGCTGGACGACGGCTCAGATGTGATTACCATTCGTTCCATGATGTACCTGTCACTTTCCTACGACCACCGCATTATCGACGGCGCGCTTGCAGGATTTTTCTTACAAACGCTCTGTAAAACGCTTGAATCCTATAACGAAAACAGTTCTCTTTAAAACTTTAACCGAGTTGAACCAATGGGAATTTGGGGCGATGGACTTTTTGAAAACGATGCCGCTTCAGCCGCAAAGGCAATCTTCGAAGTAGCACTTGCCGACGGCGCAAGCGTTGTGCAAGCCACGAAACAAGTGTTAGACGAACTCAAAGCAATGGCGGAGGACGAAGGTGTGCTCCCCGTCATTGTGCTTGCACTTGCCGCACTGCAATCGGAAGTCAATCAACTTCAACCTGACATTAAAGCACAGGCGTTGGAAATTCTCACTGCGGGCAAAGGTCTGAAACATTGGGAAGAATTAGGAAGCGTGAACTTAGAGCAGCGCAAATCCACTTTGGAGAAGTTCAAGCAGATGCTTCAAAACGCTTAACTGTTTTGACGGATTCGAAGAATAGGGGGCGCACTGTTGTCCCCTATTTTGTTTATTTTGAAATTTGCTTGGTATTTCCATCGTTTCTCTCTAAAATTGCAAAAGTTTTTAGCAGAATGATTAAAGTCGATTCCTTAACGGTTATAGATTCCCCCGTACCACGCACACCCCGTCCTGATTGGCTTAGAGTTAAACTTCCGACAGGCGAAGGCTACTTGCGCCTGAAGATGCTTGTTGATACTTACAAGTTACACACGGTGTGCGAAGAAGCACGATGCCCGAACATCGGCGAATGTTGGGCATCAGGCACGGCTACAATTATGATTTTAGGCGACACATGCACGCGCTCATGCGGCTTTTGCGCCGTCAAAACAGGACGTCCTACAGAACTGGATTTGGCTGAGCCTAAGCGCGTCGGTGAAATGGTCAGGATCATGAACCTTCGCCACACGGTGATTACCAGCGTCAATCGTGATGAACTCATTGATGGCGGT
>CALGMC010000251.1 GCA_937959145.1 uncultured Chlorobiales bacterium | reverse complement strand
CGCTGTGCGTCGTTGAAGTAAGCAGGAACGGTGATAACGGCTTTCAAGACAGGCTCTTCGAAGTAGTCATCTGCCCATCGTTTGAGTTCTTTTAAGATGAGCGATGAAATTTCAATCGGCGTGAAGTAGCGCGTTTCTTTGCCGTTGCTGATTTCGATTTTGCAGACCGTTGCCGATTCTTGTTCATTGACGCGATAGGGCAAGGTTGAAAGTTCGTCTTTAACATCGGCGAAGGCTTTGCCCATCAAGCGTTTGACGGAGTAAATCGTGCGGTCAGGAAAGCGCATGAAAAATTCTTTTGCGCTTGAACCGACAATCGGCGTGAAGTCGTCATCAAAATAGACGATGGACGGAACAATGCGCTCTTGGGTGTATTTGTTGGCGATGATGGCGGGGTGGTCGCCGTGCATGTAAGCGACGAGGCTATTGGTTGTGCCTAAATCAATGCCGATGATGCGTTCTTTTTTGATGGTGCCTGTGCGAATATCGATTGGAATCGTTGGCATAAATTGGCTGAAAGTTGAATGTTAGATAAGTAAGTTGTTTTGACGCTCAACAAAGACTTCGCAGCAATCGTTTTGTAAAACAAAAAGCCCTTCGCAGGAGAAGGGCTTAAAATCAGGTGAGGAAAGTTTAATCTTGTTTTTTGCTGGCTTCGAGCAATTCGCGTTTTTCTTCACTTGTGAGCGATTCGTAGCCAGTGCGAGAAATTTTGTCGAGAATTTCGTCGATGCGGTCTTGCTTTGAGCGCGAGTTGAGCGTGCGTGTCGGCGGTGTATAGTTCTGCTTTGCGGCAAAAGTTTTCTCGAGCCAGCCTTGCATAGGCAATTCGCCTTGCATGATTTTGATGTAAATGAATCCGATGAGCATGCCACCTAAGTGTGCAAAGTGCGCGACATTGCTTCCTGAACTGCCAAGTGAGGCGAAGAATTCAAGCACCACGTAGATAGCAATCAAGAACTTCGCTTTAATCGGAATGAGGAAATAAATGTAGATATATCGGTCGGGGAACATCATGCCGAAAGCGAGCAGAACGCCATAGACGGCACCTGATGCGCCAATCGTCGGTGCATCGTGCGTGAAAATCATGTTCAGAATCCCTGCGCCGACGCCGCATGTGAAGTAGTAACTCGTGAAATGCTTTGTGCCCCAGTAGTTTTCAATCTCCACGCCGAACATCCAAAGTGCAAGCATGTTGAAGAAGAGATGCCCGAATCCGCCGTGCAGAAAGAGATAAGTAACGGGTTGCCAGATTTCAAAGTTGCCCGAGCCGACGGGCCAAAGCGCGCCGTAGTCGCGTAGCGCGTAATTCAAGCCCGGAAGAAGCCACCCAAAGAGTGCAATCAGCACATTGGAAATAATTAAGGCTTTGATGGCGGGAGGCATCAGCGAAAAACCGCCCGGTTGATAATCATCGTAACGCATTCGAGTAAAAAGGTTTTAGGTCGTTATTAAAGGCGTAACACGCCGATAAAACTAAAAATTTTTGTGAAAAAATTACTTCTCGTTGAGCGCGGCAATGCCGGGCAAGATTTTCCCTTCGAGAAATTCCAAACTTGCGCCGCCGCCGGTTGAAACGTGTGTAACGGCTTTTTCAAGTCCTGCTTTGACAATCGCAGAGGCACTATCGCCGCCGCCGATGACCGTCGTTGCGCCGTTCTTTGTGGCTTCGGCAAGGGCTTTGGCAATTTCAAATGTGCCAACGGCGAATTTCTCCATTTCAAAAACGCCCATCGGTCCGTTCCAAACAATCGTCTTTGCGTTCAAAATTTCTTGGCGATAGGTTTTAATCGTTTCTGCACCAATATCCAAACCGAGCCAGCCGTCTTCAATCGAGTTAATGCTGACGGTTTTAGCGTTAGCGTCTTTCTCAAATTTATCGGCAATGACAACATCAGTTGGCAGAAGAAGTTTCACCTTGCGCGATTGCGCCTTGTCCATAATTGTTTTCGCAATGTCGAGTTTATCGTCCTCGACAAGCGACTTTCCAACCTTCAAGCCTTGTGCTTTGAAGAAGGTGAAAATCATCGCGCCGCCAACCAGAACCGCGTCGACCTTCTCAAGCAACTTTTCTAACACGTCAATCTTGCCTGAAATTTTCGCGCCGCCCAAAATTGCGACGAAAGGACGCTGTGGATTTGCTGTGGCTTCGCCCAAGTATTTGAGTTCTTTTTCAATCAAAAATCCTGCAACAGCGGTTTGAATGAACTTTGTAACACCTTCGGTAGAAGCGTGGGCGCGGTGTGCCGTGCCAAAGGCATCGTTGACATACACATCGCCAAGCGAAGCAAGTTTCTTTGCAAATTCAGGGTCGTTGGCTTCTTCTTCTTTGTAGAATCGGACGTTTTCTAAAAGCAACACTTCGCCGTTTTGAAGTTTGCTTACGGCGGTTTCGGCTTCTGCGCCGATGCAATCTGACGCAAAGTGAACAGGCTTACCGAGCAATTCTGAAAGACGCTTAGCAACAGGCGCAAGTGAAAATTCGGGCGACTTGCCTTTCGGTCTGCCTAAGTGCGACATGAGAATCACCCTGCCGCCTTGCGAAAGAAGATGCTCAATGGTAGGAAGCGATTCGCGAATGCGCGTATCGTCCTCGATATTTTTGGCTTTGTCAAGCGGGACGTTGAAGTCGACGCGCACGAGCACGCGCTTGCCTGAAACGGAAATATCACGAATGGTTTTCTTGTTCATTTTTACTGCAAAGTTAAAGTATGAATGAAATGTTTAGTTGCCGATGCGATAAACAACCTCGCCTGTGCCGCGCAGGCGAATGGTGTCGCGGCTTCGCAAGACAACGCGACGCGGTGTCGGCGTTTTGGTGTTGATAAAAATTTGATTGAACACAAACTTGGTTTGCTTTAGGAGACGCAGTTCTTCGAGCGTGAAGTCGAAGCGAGAAGTGCTTACGGCAACGCCATTGCTAAAGCCTGTATTGGGATTGATGGGCGCAGAGGCAAAGCGCAGTTTCGTGGTGTCGCCGGTGCGTGGAAACGTGAACGGATTTCCATTGGCTAAACGCAAGGGCTGACGATTGGCACCAAGAAAGAAAATTTTGCCTTCGCTGTTGAATGGAAGTTCGCTTTCGGCGCGAAGGTTCAAGACGAACTTCTCAAAGTTATCGGTGTTGATTTCTTCGTTGAGGTCGGAAGAGTCGCTGGCGGCAAGCGTGTCGAGCGAGAAGCGCAACGGAATTTTAAGTTCAAAATCCAACGCCGCCGTGCTGGTGTCGAAGGCGGAACCTGTGAGCCGACGCGGGTTGGCGATAACCGTGCCATCGACGAAAATTTTCCGCGGCAGTTTCAAGACCACAGGAAGGGCGTTGCTGTTGTTTTTATCGAGCTCAACGCGGACAGATTCGGGACGCGATGCACCGATTAGCGTAGCCGGAATAAAGCGAACCACGTTGCGACCTTGCTCCAAAATCAGCAGGGTGTCGTTGGTGCGTGTGTTGACCGAACGGAAAATCGGTTTGACGGTATCTTCAACGTTGAAGAAGTTAAAAAGCGTGAGCGAAATGGTCGGGTCAGCATCGCCTGCAACCGTGTCAATCGAGTTGAAGGCGTTGATGTCAATCGGCTCGACGACAATATCATACTCGGCAGGGCGATTCGTTTCGACGTTCCAAATCACCCCTTTGACGTATCGAGCAACGAAACTATCGGAAACAACCGTTACGCGCAGGTTGATGGCGTTGCCTGCCGTAAGCGTGGTGCTAACGGAGAACGGCACATTGATTCGGTCGGGCGAAGTAATGCGGAAATTTTCAAGTGATGGCGAGGCAACTGTAACGCTTGCGTTGCCGGCAAACGGCGTAGAAAGTGACAAGGCTTGATTGTTCGCAGAATTACGAATGGTTGGAAAAGTAACGGTGATTGTGCCACTTGACGCATTGAGGTTTTCAACGGTCAATCTTTGAGTGCCGCGTTTGAGAATAACCGTGTCGATGCGTTCAACTTTTCCGCCCGTGATTTTCAAAGAGTCATTACGCACCACAGGCGTGCCGACTGTAACGGAAGGTTGCTGAATGTTCAGCGTGCGAGAGAGCGTTACTCGAAGCGAATCGCGAATATCGACCAATTGCTCGTAGCGTTTAGTGAAGATGTAATCGACCGTGCCTTGTGAAGAAACAACAAGATTCTGGTCGCGTGCCTCTTCAATCAGCCGCTCGACAGTGTAGGTGGTATTGACAAGTGGAAGGCGGTTATTCGTTAGCCAAGTCGGCGAGGCGGGTTCTTCAATGCAACTTCCTAAGAAAACAGCGAGCAGTAAAAGTGTGGACAGGGATAAGTATTTTCGGTGCATCGGCGATGAATTTTTCGTTGAAAACAGATGAAACAAAGTAACCATTTTTTTGCAAAAAAACTTTTAGATGAGTTCTTACAAAGGTCATCTTTTCGGCGGCGTCTTGTTCTACATTCCCTTTGCCTTCTTGCTGGGAATCCTCTTTGATTACGATGCCCTGCCAACTTGGCAATACGCGCTACAACTTGTCATCTTGTTCGGAATCACACTGCTGTTCGCGCTCTTTCCTGATGTGGATATTAAGAGCAAAGGGCAGAAAGTTTTTTACTGGATATTTCTCGTGCT
>CALGMC010000250.1 GCA_937959145.1 uncultured Chlorobiales bacterium | reverse complement strand
GCGTATATTTCATCGTGGTTTGTCGAAGGCAATCAACTTCAATCGCAAGCTAAAACCGACGAGACATCGCCGACAACCAACATACCTTCTGACCATGTATCTGACCACTGAAAACATTCTTCTGATTGGGTCAATTCTTCTTTTGCTTTCGATTCTCGGTGGAAATGCATCATATCGATACGGCGTGCCGACATTAGTGCTCTTTTTAGCCATCGGCATGCTGGCAGGCTCGGACGGACCGGGCGGCATTTACTTTGATAATCCAAAGACGGCACAGTTTATTGGCATTGTCTCGCTCAACTTCATCTTGTTTTCAGGAGGATTGGATACGGATTGGAAATCGACGAAGCCGATTCTTTGGCAAGGCATTTCGCTTTCAACGGTTGGCGTGTTTGTGACGGCACTTCTGCTCGGCTTCTTTGTTTGGGTAATTACAGACTTCACCATCTTCGAAGGTTTGCTTTTAGGAGCGATTGTCTCTTCAACCGATGCGGCGGCAGTGTTCTCGATGTTGCGCTCAAAAAGTTTAGCCCTCAAAGGCAAACTGCGCCCAACCCTCGAGCTTGAAAGTGGGAGCAACGACCCGATGGCATTTATCCTCACGATTATTTTTTTGGGTTTAGTTACAAACCCTGACACATCGATTTGGAGCGTTGTGCCAATGTTCTTCAAGCAAATGTTGCTCGGCACCGGGAGTGGCTATGCGTTTGGGCGATTGACGAAATGGCTCGTCAATACGATTCGGTTAGATTTTGAAGGGTTATATCCTGTGCTTGTCATTACGATGATGTTTGCGACCTTTTCGGCGACCGATTTTGTCGGGGGGAACGGTTTTTTAGCGGTCTATTTATGTGCGATTTATCTTGGCAACCAAGAAATTATTCACAAGAAGACCATTCTTCGTATGTTTGACGGATTGGCGTGGCTGATGCAGATTGTCTTGTTTTTGACGCTGGGGCTGTTGGTGTTCCCGACGCAAGTGGTGCCAGTGATGGGGATTGGCTTTTTGATTGCACTGTTTTTGATGTTTGCTGCGCGCCCGATTAGCGTTTGGATTGCGCTGTTGCCGTTCAACATGCCCGCACGCCACAAGTGGTATATTTCGTGGGTCGGACTTCGTGGTGCTGTGCCGATTGTCTTCGCAACTTATCCGATGCTTGCAGGCATCGATAAAGCCAACATGATTTTCAACATTGTTTTCTTCGTTTCGCTCACCTCCGTGTTGCTTCAAGGCACAACACTTCCTGCAGTCGCGCGCTGGCTCAAAGTCGATTTACCTGCCCAAGTCAAACCGATGTTTCGCACCGATATGGTGGTCTCTGACATTGTTAAAACCATCATGGAGCGCATCGACCTGCCGCCAACCGCTTCCGTTCTCGGCAAAAAATTGGTCGAACTTGAATTTCCGCCCGAAGCCACCATCGCGATGATTATTCGCGGCGGCGAATTTATCATGCCAAATGGCAACACCGAACTTCAAGCCAACGACACGCTCATTGTGCTCTGTAGCAACCGTGAGCGTCTTGATGCCGTCTATGATTGCTTACAACTGCCAAAACCGATTGCGCCATGACCGCACACCACAAAACGCTTATCTCACTTGTCGATTTCTCCGAGACCACCGAGCCGCTGATTGCCTTTTGCGCCGACTGGTGCCGAACCTTGCGTGCACATTCCATACCCGCTGATTTATGGATGCTCCATCACCTCACGACTCAAACCCCCGTCATTGCCGACGAACAAACCCGAAAAGAACTCCTGCGCACCAAACGCGACGACGCCGAACGCCAACTCTACACCCTTGCACAATCTATCGCTGACCTCGACCCGCGTTACTTCATCACCGAAGGCAACTTCACTCAAACCCTAAACGACCTTATCGCCCAAACCCCCGCCAGCCTTGTTAGCCTCGGCTTAAAAAGTAGCGGCGCACTCAAACGCCTTTTCATCGGCAGCAAAGCCTCTGAAATCATCGACCACTGCCAAACCCCCGTTATCGCACTTCCAACCAACCTCTCCCGCTTCAGCATCGAAACGCTCTTCATTTCCGCCAATCGACATTATCCCATCAACCTCCTTAGCCTCAATAAACTGCTCGCCTTCATCGGCAACAGCCTCAAACGCCTTTACTTCTTCACCATCATCGACGCCTCTAACCCCATCGCCGCCGCTGATACTTACCTCTTCGAACTCTCTGAAACCTATCGCCACAACTACTTGGTCGGACGCTTTCTGCTCAAAAGCGAAAACTTCGTGCAAGACCTTAACACGCTTCTTTACGACAAACAACAAGAACTGCTCGTCTTGCAACGCGGCTCTCGTCTTCTCTCCGATACGCTCTTTCGCAAGTCGTTTATCAACGATGTTCTCTACTCAGGCTCGATTCCCCTTGCCGTTCTTCCATAACGCTCCTTAAATTCTTCGCTTAATGGTTTGGTTTGTATCGTGAAATCCGTATCTTCGCCTGTTCCGTAGTGCATTTCAAAACTGTGATACGCATCACACCTGTTGCGCCTTTCACCGTTTAACTTCACATTGCTTGAAAGTGCCTGCTCCACTTTTTCAGCCAAGCATTGTCGCACTCTGCCAGCGAGCCCAGTAAGAATCCGAAATCAAGTTTCAATCATAACTACAACCCAAATAGCGAACTATGAAAAATCGTATTTGCTCCTTCTTGACGTTGATGATGTTGCTTCTGGCAACCTCCTCACTCTCTGCGCAAACAAGCAATTGGACTGGTGGAGGAGACGGCACCTCTTGGACAGATGCAGGAAACTGGGACACACCGCCCAATGTCGACGACAATGTCGTTTTTAACAATTTTACTGTAACAGTAACGAACATTCCCGCTGGATTTAATGTTACCGACTTCACCGTGAGCGGCACGGGCACGGTAACCCTTGACGGTGATTTAACGATTCGCGGCAACCTTGATGTGGTGGGAGCGAATAGCGGCTTTGAGGGCGACCTAGGCACAACCATCACCTTCGACGGCACAGGACCGCAAACCATCGGCGGCGCAGGAAGCACCACCTTCTACAACTTGACGATTGATAAATCGGGTAGTTTTTCAACGACTACTAGCCCTCCTTTTTCTTTTGTCCGAACTGATTCTATCGATGCAGTTGGTAACCTTACGGTAAATAACACCTTCAGCGTGCTACGCGGTGCGTTTTCGTTCTGCAAAACTTCAGGGGCAACCTTCACGCACAACATCAACGATATTGTTC
>CALGMC010000249.1 GCA_937959145.1 uncultured Chlorobiales bacterium | reverse complement strand
TCACTTTTCTGCGAAACCGATTGGCACATCAGCGCGCAATTTGAATACGAATTTGAACTTGAATCGTCAAAAATTTTTCATACTTCCGCTCGCGCTCTTTGCGTTTTTCTTGACCTCGTGCGCACGCGACGACGATAGTTTCGTCGGAAGAGCATATCACAACTTCACGGCTTTTTTCAATGCGTATTACAACGCGCGAATTGAGTATCAACGCGGCATGCGTGCCATTGAAGGCTCGCTCAAATACGATAAAGACGCGCCGTTAGAAATTTTTCCCTCGATTGAAAGTGCGGCATCAGGAAAGCAATTCTTTGACCTTGTCGTCAAAAAAACTTCGATCGTGCTCACCTCGCACCCGGTCAGCGGGCTTGCCGATAATGCGCTACTGTTGATGGGAAAGGCATATTACCACTTGAAGAGTTTGGAAGCGGCAGAGCGCAAGTTCAAAGAAATTATCACGAACTATCCCGACGGCGATGTGGTCGATGAAGCCACGTTTTGGTATGGCAGAACGCTGGCGCAACTCCAACAAAGCGAAGAGGCGAAGTCGATTTTAGGCTCAGTAATTGAGTCGCGAAAAACGAGCGACGCCGTCAAAGCCGATGCTTACTTTGCACTTGCGGAACTGGCGATTAAAGATGAAAAGTTGGAAGAAGCGGCGGAAGAAATCGAGAAAGGACTGCGGCTCGTTAAAGACGAAAACTTGAAATCGCGCGCCGCCTTCACGCTAGCGAAAATTTACGACCGACTTGGACGCTTCCGCGATGCCGCCCGCGCCTATCAAATCGTGATTGATTTAGACCCGCCCGTCTACGAAGTGCTCTACGCCGCACAACTCAACTACGCCATCGACTTGCGCAGGCAAGGTAACATCAAAGAAGCCGAAAAGCGATTGCAAAAAATGCTGGACGACGATAAAAACTATGTCAAGTTCGCCGAAATCCGCTATGAACTTGCCGAGTGCTTCGCCCAGCAAGACCGATTAGGCAAAGCCATTGACCTTTACATCGAGATTATTCGCCGTGCAAAAAAGACCGAAGCGTCTGCAAAAAGTTACTACCAACTTGGGCGCATCAAGCAAGAAATCACGATTGATTTTGAGACGGCGCGTGCTTTTTATGACAGTTCAAGAATTGAGTATTCACAAGGCGAAATCAAAGAACTTGCCGAAGAAGCCTTCGCAAAGATGGATAAAATTTTAAGCCTCTATGAAGAGCGCGCCGTTATTGATAGCGTGCTTAAACTCGGCATTTTGAAACCGCTTGAAAAAGACACGACAAAGAAAATCGACTCTACTGCTGTTGCAAGCAAGGACGATGAAAGCACGCAACTGGCGCGACGCTTACGCAAAGAGTATCGGCGAAGTGTTACCCTTGCATTAGGCGGGCGCGATGTCTTTGCCGAAACTGCGGGCGGCGCAGTAGAGCAACAACGCCGGCAAAAATTCACCCTCGCACCTGCACGCGACACCATCACCTTCGTCAAGTATCACAAAGATTTTTTAGATAGAAATGCCGCCATTGGCAACTTTTATCACCTCACCCTGCCCATGCCCGATTCAGCAATTATGTGGTATGAACGCGCGTTCCGATATTGTTTCAACACTATTTTTAACCTTTCGGATACCTTGAAGCAACAAGTCGAGAATGCCAAAGTGCCGTTGCTCTTTTCCATCGCTGATGTTTATCGCACCATCAACCAAGAGGAAAAAATGGATTCGCTTTATCGTGTGATTCTCGCCTCTTATCCGAACAGTCGATACACCAACCGCATTCGCGAGTATTACGGAATGCCCATCGTTGAAGAAAGCATCAAGCCTGATAGAGCCTTATATTTACAAGCCTTTGCGCTGATTGATAGCAGTCGATACGACCTTGCACTTCGAGCTCTTGATTCGCTTTACAAGCAATTTCCGTCGTCCGACCTTCGCCCAAAGGCACTGCTTGCAGGCGCGTATTTGCTCTATGAAAAATTCTCGCGTCCTGATTCTGCCTTGTCGCAATACAAACTCTTGGCGTCGCTTTATCCTGAATCCGAAGAAGCAAAGTTTATCGAGCCGACCTTGCAAGCTGCAAAAGCCATACGCGATTCGCTTGCCGCGCTTGCCGATACAACTGCAAAAGAAACACCGACCGATACACTGAAAAACCAATCCCCGCCGACAACAAAGCCGCAAGAGCAACCTGACAAACAGCCAAAGAAAAATCCGTTTGAGAAAAATAAAGGTGTAAGAAAAGACGAAGAGCCACTCGCGCCGCCGTCACCAAGCAAGGGCGAAGAGCCAAATGAAGGCGACCCGAACAAGCCACAATCCGACGGCGAAAAATAGTCCAACAATAAAACTAACAAGCCCATGCAAATAGAAACCGATAACGAAATTCTCGACCTTGCGCTTGAAGTGATTTCAAACGAGCAACTCACGCCAAGCATCAACGTGATTGTGCTTCACGCGCCCGAAGTAGCTTCGCGGTTCAAGGCAGGGCAGTTTATGGAAATCAAAGTGAACGATTCGCTCTTTCCGCTGCTGCGGCGTCCGTTTAGCATTCATCGTGTTGTAGGCGAGCAAATTGAAATCATGAGTAAAGTGATTGGAATCGGAACTAAAATTCTTTACCGCGTCAAAGCAGGCGAGAAATTGCAAACGCTTGCGCCACTTGGAAACTCGTTCGGCTACGATAAAGATGATTTTGATTTGGGCGTATTGATTTCAGGGGGAATCGGCGTTGCGCCAATGGCGATGCTCGAAGAAACCTTACGCGCAAGAAGCAAAGATGTGCTCAACATCGTCGGCGCAAGAACAGCGGAAGAACTCATAACACGATACCTCACCAACGTGCATTTAGCAACAGACGATGGCACGGCAGGTTTCAAGGGCAATGTGGTTTCGCTCTTCTCGTCAATTTTGCCCTCGATGAAAGGCAAGCGGCTTCGTGTGTTTGCGTGCGGACCAAACCCGATGCTGAACGCACTTTCCAAATTTTGCAATGCTCACGAAATTCCGTGCGAAGTCTCGATTGAATCAACAATGGGGTGCGGAATTGGCATTTGCTACGGCTGTCCCGTCCGCATTAAAGATGCCAATGGCGAAGTCCACAACAAACTTCTCTGTCAATACGGAAGCGTTATCGATGCGCGTGAAATTGTCTTCGATGAATAACTTTGAAACGTGCATATCGGCGATGTTCAAACTTGCGGTGATACTATTTCTCTTTTCATGTTCGCCGCTTGTTGCCCAAAGCATGCGCTGGAATCCAAACGGATTTGTGGTTAAAGATGCGACGGGAACGCCCTATTTATCGGCGTTTTCGGGCGGCATTGGAAACGCACGATTTCAATTCGCCCCGCTCACCTCGTCAAATAAACCTGATTTGCTCTTGCTCAACGGCGATGGCAAAATTCTCTTTTTCAAAAATACGGGCGAAGTCGGCGCGCCAAGTTTCAGGCTTGAACCGAATACAGCGTTTCTTCCGCCGATATTGGATTGGTTTCGATTTCACGATTTCGACGGCGATGGAAAAGTAGATTTGCTCAAAGAAGCGACGGGGTCGGCGAGTTATTACCGCAATGTCGGCACGGCGGAATCGCCTCAGTTCTCACTCTTTCAAGATACGCTCCGCGACCAGCAAAATCGCCCCATCATCGTTGAAAGCCTCTCAATTCCCGTCATCGCTGATATTGACGGCGACGGCAAGCCTGACCTTCTTTCAGGAAACTCCATCGGCACGATTAATTTCTACAAAAACATTTCCACGAGCGACACGCTTCGATGGCTGTTTGTAACAGGAGAATTTGGCTGTATCCGTGCGCTTGCCGATACGGTGTTCGTCGATAATTGCATCAATCGCTCGGAATCAATTTTTCCAACAATAAAACTCACAGAACAAACCGAACACGGCGCAAGCGCGCTCTCTTTTGGCGACCTTGACGGAAACGGCACGCTCGATTTGCTCTTTGGCGATTTCGTCGAGCGAAGTCTTTACTACTTCCGCAACATTGGCTCGCCCACATTGCCGCAATTCGAGCTCGGTGCGCAACACTTTCCTTCACTCAAACTTTTGGAAACACGCGGATTCAATTTGGCGCAAACGCTCGACTTTGACGGTGATAGCGATTTAGACCTCTTCGTTTCAAGTTTGAGCGTGCGACAATCTAAGCGCGACTTCTTGTTCTTTCGCAACATCGGCACCACAACCGCGCCGAATTTCATCAAAGAAACAGACCAATTTCTCGCGCCCTTCGATGTCGGGCTTGGCGCAAAGCCTGCGCTCGGCGATTTGAACGGCGACGGCAAATTAGATTTGCTCATCGGCAACAGCGATGGCGAAATCGCCTTCTACTTGAACACCGGCACCACGACCGCGCCCGAATGGACGCTTCAAAGCGATACCTTTCTCGTCGCCGATACTGACCCTGTCGCACCTGCTTTGGTCGACATTGACGGCGACGGCGATTTGGATTTATTCGTCGGACGATTTTTCATCGGACGCTTACGCTTCTTCCGAAACATCGGCACGCCCACTTCGCCCGTGTTCGAAGAGCAATCATTCTCTCCAACAAGTTCAATTAACGTCGGACAAGCCGCCTCGCCATTCTTTTACGATATTGACCTTGACGGCGACTACGACCTCTTCATCGGCGACAGCGACGGCAACGTGGAATTTTATCGTAACACAGGCACGCCGCAGAACGCCTCATTTGTGCGGGTAAGCAGTTCGCTGGTGCGCCTGACAAACTTCGCCGCAAATGCTTCGCCATGTCTCATTGAAGAAAATGGAATCGCGCAACTCTTTGTCGGCGGAAGTGAGGGCGGGATAGCGCACTATCGCAACACAGGCACAAATCAAATGCCCATATTTACCTTGCAAAGTGAGCAATACGAAACAATCGATGCGGGTGGAAATGCTTCGCCGATTTGGGCGGACATTAACGCGGACGGCATTAAAGAACTCTTCATTGGCACGCAGCGCGGCGGCATTGAACTCTACGACCGCAATTCACTCGCGATTCCGAAAGAGAACTCACTGCCTAAACGGTTCAAACTTTATCAAAACTATCCAAACCCATTTAATCCAACAACAATTATCACTTACGAACTTGCAATGTCCAGCAACATCAGTCTCGAAGTCTTCGATGTGCTTGGCAGAAAAATCGCGACGCTTGCAAGCGGAGAACAACCCGCAGGTCGACAGACCTACACCTTCAACGCCGCACGATACGGCTTGACGAGCGGCGTTTATTTTTATCGGCTCACGGCAAATGGATTTTCGGAAACGAAGAAACTTTTGTTGATGAAGTAACAGTAATCCTGCATTATGAAATACGTGCTCTTCATGTGTCTCACTCTGTGCGGTGCAGTGGTTTCTGCGCAGTCGCCGTCGGTGCAATCGCTCACGATTCTTTACACCGCTAATACTAACGGCTACTTGGAAGAATGTCCGTGCTCAAAGGACGGGCTTGGCGGCATCGCGCGCCGCAAAACCGTTTTTGACCAACACCAAAATGGCAACACACTTATCTTGGACGCGGGCAATCTCTGCTCGCCATATCGCAAAAATGAAGCGCAAGAAAAGTTACTCATGTCACTGACCGAAAAACTTTCATACAGCCTGATGAATTTGGGCGAACAAGAATTTTCTTACGGATTAAATTTTTGGAAAGAAAACGGGCGCAAACTCAATTTCGTATCGGCAAACTTGCGCGATAAAAAGGGGCATCGGCTCACGCCGCCATTTCAAGTCTTCGCCTTCGAGGGCTTGCGCGTTGCCGTTACAGGCGTGCTGTCGGAAAGTGCCTTTCAAAATTTGCCTGATGACATTCGCGCCGACCTCTCGCTCGTTCCGATTGAAGAAGAACTTTCAAAAATACTTGTCCACATCAAAAACGAAGAGCCAACTCTGATTGTGCTTCTCCTACGTTCGCAAGATTACGAGGCAGAAAAAACGCTTGCCAAACGCTTTCCTGAACTTCATCTCATCATCTCGACCGATGAACGTTTAGCCCGCGAAAAACCCTTGCGGATTGGACAAACGCTCGCCGTATCTTCGGGAAGTGAGGGCGAACATGTCGGCAAACTCTCACTTGGTATTGACGCAAGCAAAAATCAAATTTTATCTTACAAAAACGCGCTCATTCCGCTCTCAAAAAGCGTGAAGAAGCATGCGCAAATAGATTCGCTCATTCAATTATTCAAACAATCGCAACTGAAATGACAACTGGAATCCAATCGTTGCTCGACGCCGTCAAGTATGACAAAGACGGACTTGTGCCTGCCATAGCGCAAGATGCCGAAACAGGAAAAATTTTGATGCTCGCTTATATGAACCGTGAAAGTTTGGAAATCACGCTCAAAGAGCGCAAGATGTGTTATTGGAGTCGAAGCCGAAAAGAACTTTGGCGCAAAGGCGCAACGTCGGGCAACACGCAAGATGTTAAAGAAGTCTTGATTGATTGCGATGGCGACGCGCTCGTCTTCAAAATCACGCAAAAGGGGGGCGCGTGCCACACGGGCTACGAATCATGTTTCTTCCGAAAAGTCGAAGACGATGGCTCATTTCAGATTGTCGATAAACTTGTCTTCGATGCCGAAGAAGCCTATCGGAAAAACGGATAGCGAACCAAAGATTCAATGGAGCAAATATGAACCCAACACCATCAAAAGCCGACGCGCTCGTGCAAGAAAAGTCGCAGAAGAAAATTCGTGCGATGTTCGATGAAATTGCACCGACCTACGATTTTCTCAATCATTTCCTTAGCGGCGGCACCGATATTTATTGGCGTTGGCAAACGGTGCGCAAAGTGAAAGCCAAGTTGCCCTCGCACGACGCGCCGAAAATTTTAGACGTTGCCACAGGCACAGGCGACCTTGCCGTGATGCTCTCCAAAATTCCAAACTCAGAGATTATCGGCATTGACCTTTCCGACGAAATGCTCAAACGCGCCCGACTTAAAAAGTCAAACATTCGCTTTGAACTTGGCGAAGCCGAATCGCTCAAATTTCCAAATGAAACCTTCGATGCCGTTACGGCGGGCTTCGGCGCGAGAAACTTTGAAGATTTACAGCAAGGCTTGAACGAGTTTTATCGTGTTCTGAAGCCGAGCGGCGTGGCGGCAATTTTAGAGCCGATGATTCCGCGCAATGGCGTGGTTAAAAACTTTTATCAATGGTATTTCAAAAACGTGCTTCCGAAAATGGCGTCGCTTTTTACGAAGTCCGATTTTGCTTATGACTACTTGCCTCGCTCGGTCGCCGCATTTCCACAAGGCGAAGACTTTTTGACTTACCTCAAACGCGCAAGCTTTCGCGAAGCACGCTACTACACCATGACGTTTGAAACGGCAATTCTTTACATCGCCAAAAAATAAGTGCGCATGAAGTGGGTTGAGACGACGAAAACCTTTTTGAAAAAAATTTTCGACGACGATGATTGCGTCGGACTTGCATCGGAAATGGCGTATTCCGTAACGCTCTCGCTGTTTCCTGCACTGATTCTCTTCGTCAGTTTCCTTTCGCTCATTCAATCGCCTGAAGCCATCTCGACGCTGTCAGATTTAATTGGGCAGATTCTTCCGAAAGAAATCTACAATCCGATTGATAAGACGCTTGAAAAAATCGTCTCCGAGCGTCAAGGCGGAATTTTCACGCTCAGCATTTTCATCACACTTTTTTCTTCCGCCGGAATTTTCACGACCATCATGAAAGCAATGGAACGCATTTACGGCATAAGGGCGAACTATGGCTTTTTGAAGCGTCAGCAAATTGCCATTGAACTTGTTTTGCTTGTGAGCGTTGCGCTGACGGTGGTTTTTAGTTTGCTGCTCTTCGGCGTAGAGCTCGAGCAAGTGCTTTACTACAAATACAAAATGAAGTGGCTGAAAAACTTCATGCAATATGCGCGACTTCCGATTGCCTTTGTTGTGATTGTTGTGGCGACGCTCATCGTCTATAAGTATTCTTTGCGGATTCGGCACAAGTTGGAGCACCTTTTGCCCGGTGCCATGCTGATGGCGTTTCTTTGGATTTTGCTCACGATTTGGTTCGGCGATTTTATCAAGAACGCGCAGTTTACACGCGCATACGATGTGCTGGCGAAACTCATTGCGATGCTTCTGTGGATGTGGACGAACTCGCTCATCTTTCTTTTGGGCGCGGAATTAAATTGGTTTCTCTACAAAGGTCGTTACACATTGGCTCAAAAAGAATCCCCTGCAAAAATCGCTTCAAAAAAATCTGAACCCTTGCCGAATGCGAAGTAAACTCATCGTTCTGTTCCTTTTCCTTGCACAACTTCTTTTCGCTCAACTGTTATCGGCGCAACCGCGCGAGATTGAACTTTCGCTCACAGGCAAATGGAAACTGCTTACAGGCGAACAAGCCACATCGCAAGAGATGCTTTGGCGCGATTACGACGATTCAAATTGGCAAACCGTGAATGTGCCTGAAGCGTGGGATAAACAAAAAGGATTTGAGGGCTTTACAGGCTTCGGCGTTTATCGTAAGTCCGTTGTGATTCCGTCTTCGGCAAGCGGAAGAACCTTAACGCTCGCGCTTGGAAAAATTGCTTCCGTCGATGAAACCTACTTCAATGGCGTCTTGATTGGGCGCACAGGCGAAGTAACGGCAGGCAAAGACCTCGAGCCGCGTCTTTACATCATTCCTGATTCGCTCATTCAATACGGTAAGAAAAACACGATTGCGGTGCGTGTTTTCTCTCGCGAATCAAACGGCGGCATTTATGAAGGCTTCGGAAAGAACAAAACAAGACTTGGGATTTACAGCAAGGTTGCGTTAGCAAAGTTGTTGGAAAAACCCTCGAAGGTTGCGCCAAAATCGGTGAGCGATGAATTGCAAAAGGTTGTGCGCGCAATGGATAACGCGCTCTTTGAAGGCAGGTTAGACATCTACACGCTCTTTCTCTCCGAAGCCTATTTCAACAACGGCACAGCGTATCGCGAACAACTCCTATTCTTGCAAAGCATTTTGCCGAAAGTGCAAGGCGCGAGTGCCATGTATCGCGACTTTGTCGTCTATGAACGCGCGCCGAATCGCTACGTCGCTGACTATGAAACGCATCTTTACAAAAACGGCGAACACTTCATTACAACTTACGACGAGCGACACTTCGCCAAAGTCAAAGGCGAGTGGAAGGAAATCGGCAATCAAACACGCTTCTTTGAAATTGCAATTCGCTCAGCGTTTATGAACGGCGAGGTCAAAGTGTTGGTCTATTTGCCGCCGTCGTTTATGCGTAAGTCAGGGAAGAAATATCCAAGCCTTTACGTGCTCTCGCCGCACGGCGCAAGTGCCGAACTTTGGCGCGAAATCAAACTCTCTGAGCAATTAGACTCGATGATTCTTTCAGGAAAGATGGAGGAAATGATTGTGGTTCTCCCCGAAGAGCGCGGTTCCCAATATGTCAATTCCAAAGATGGCAAACTGCGCTATGAAGATTTTTTTCTCAAAGAGTTGATTGAATCTGTTGAAGAAGATTATCGGGCGATTGGCGACGCGAAGGCGCGCGGCATTACAGGCGTTTCGAGCGGAGGCAGTGCCGCATTTTTCCTCGCGCTCAAATCCGAAGAGGGACGCAAACTGTTTTCCTCCATCAGCGCAACGATGCCAACCTTCAATCGCCGATACAACGAGCCCCGACTTGACGGCGGCGACCCAACCTTTTGGCAAGAGTATAACATCACGACGATGCTTGAAAAGATGCCCAAAGATAGGCTCGCGCCGTTCACCTTTCACCTCACCGTGGGCAGAGACGACTATTTTCGTCCTGCAACCGAAAGCGTCATTCAAGCCCTCAAAGCCAAAACCAATCGATTCACGGTCGCCGAATACGACGGCGGAAACACCTTTGAATTTTGGACAAAGCATTTTTCTGACGCACTTCTCTTTCACAGTGCGCAAGTCAAAGCAACGCAATCGCCTTGAAGCAGGCTTGCTGAATTTTCATATAAAGCCGTTGCATTTTGTAATTTGTTGCTCTTCTCATCGGTTTTGAATCGTATCAATTAACGCCATGAAAATTTCACTGCGCACGCTTTTCTTTGTGCCTATTTTCGTGCTTATCACAATCATCATGTCGCTGATGGCATTGGTTGTAACGCTCTTTGATAACACAGGCAACACGTTTCGCAAACTCGGTGGGATATGGGGATGGATAGGGCTATGGCTTTCAGGCGTCAAACTGCGCATCATCGGCGAAGAACATTACGACCCCAACGCTTCGTTGGTGATTGTGAGCAATCATGCGAGCATGTATGATATTCTCGCCGTGCTGGCAGGCGTGAAAAGCAATTTGCGGATTATGGCGAAGATTGAACTTGCTAAAGTGCCACTGTGGGGCTGGGCAGTGCGGCGTGGCGATTTCATTTTCATTCGTCGTGGCGGCAATCGCGAAGCCTTGCAAAGTCTGCTCGAAGCCAAACAGAAACTGGACGAGGGAAAATCTGCCTACATTTTTGCCGACGGCACGCGCTCGCCTGATGGCTCGATTCAACCCTTCAAACGCGGCGCATTCACGATTGCAGTGAAGGCTAAAAAGCCGATTCTGCCTGTTACCATTCTTGGTAGTTACAACATCATGCCGCGCGACACTCTGAAAATCAACGGCGGCACGATTACGCTCGTCATTGATAAGCCCATTTCGCCCGAAGGAAAAACCGACGAGCAACTGTTAGCCGAAACGCATCAAGTTATCTTGAACAACTACAACCGCTATCACGCACAAACCCATTGAACTATGCCGCTCTCCATTGGAATCGATTTAATTGAAATTGTCCGCATTAAAGAATCGTGCGAGCGATACGGCGAGCATTTTTTCCGACGCATTCTCACCGACGCCGAAGTGCGCTATTGTTTCCAAAAGAGTAATCCTTACGAAAGCATTGCAGTTCGATTTGCCGCGAAGGAAGCCTTTGCGAAGGCGGTTGGGACGGGGATTTCTGCCAAAGTGCATTGGCACGATGTTGAAGTAGAACGCGAATCGAGCGGCAAGCCGTTCTTAAAACTCAATCGCGAAATTGAAGGCATTAAGCCTGAACAAATCGCGCTCTCGCTTTCGCACACGCACGAATATGCGGTGGCGATGGTGGTGATTGCGCCTATTTCAAACCTATCAAACCTATAAGGTCTTTGAAGACCTTACAGGTTTTATCACAATCTGAAATCACGATGAAAGCACTGCGTTTATCGCTCGCGCGCCTCAGTGAAGAAATCGAAGCGTTCTGCGCCGACTATCTCAAAGAAAGAGGCGACGAAACCAAAGGCACCTACCAACGCGCCTTGCGCACCTTTGAGCAGTATTATGCGCGGGCAAGAGACTGGTTTCAATTCCGCACCGAAGACATTGAGCAATACAAGAAGTATTTGATGGAAGAAAAAAAACTCTCTCAAGTCTCGGTTTCAACCTACCTCACCGCGCTCCGACGCTTGCTCGATTACTTTGTGGCGCAAGGCTTGTTAAGCGAAAATCCTGCAAAGAAAGTCAAAGGCAATCGCCGTCCGACGAGCCACACGGTTGGCGCGCTCACCGAAGCGGAAGTGCAAAAATTGCTCTCGATTATTCCAACAGAGAAACCGCAAGACCATCGCGACTATCTCATCATTCGCCTCATGCTCGACTCTGCCGTGCGTGTGCATGAAATCGTCAAAGCCAATGTTGAGGATTTGAAAAAGTTCTCGACGCACTATGTGCTCTTCGTGCAAGCCAAAGGCAAGAAGACGAAAGACGAGACCGTAGAAGTGCCGTTTGAGTTAGGACGAGAAATCGAAGCGTATTTAGAGCGACGCAAAATCGTGATACCCACGTCGCCGCTCTTTTTGACCAACAGTCGCCGCGTGCAAAATACGCGCCTCACGACGCGCGCGCTCCATTACCGCATTCAGCATTGGTTGAAATCGGCGGGCATTCATCGCGACAACATCTCGCCGCACAGCCTTCAACATACGGCGGCAAAACTTTGGATTGAGCGCGATGGGCTTTCAATCGAGGAGGTTAAACGCAAAATGCGGCACGGATTGATTTCAACCACCAAAATCTATACAGGCGAAACGCCAACTTCCCAAGACCCCTTCATGCTTTGATGCCTGCAAAGAAGCAAGCCATAAAAATATCGAGGTGCGCCTCTCGTCCATGAAACTTTTGATACAGTAAGGCGATTGGCGTATTTTCGCTCTCTTTAATCAAATCGTGCTTAAAATCAACCTGCAAGCAGATATGTCAATAGAATTGCCAACCCTGAACATCGTTGAAGGCTCAAAGGAAATTGCAACTACAGGCGAAGAAACCTTTGTTGCCAAGTCCAAGCGAAGCGGCGAAGCAAAAAAGGGAAAGGTTTATATCGAGAGTTACGGCTGTCAGATGAACTTCGCCGATTCGGAAATCGTCGCCGCTGTTTTGAAACATGACGGATATAGCACGACTGATTCTGAAACCGATGCCGATGTGATTTTCCTGAACACGTGCGCCATTCGAGATAACGCCGAACAAAAAATTCATTTCCGATTGCAGTCGCTCAAATCGCTGAAGCGAAAGAATCCGAAGCTTGTCGTTGGCGTCTTGGGCTGTATGGCGGAGCGCATGAAGCAGTCGCTTTTTGAGCAAGAAAAAATCGTCGACCTAATCGCAGGACCTGACGCATATCGCTCGATTCCGCAACTGATTGAACTTGCGGAGTCGGGGCAGAAAGCCGCGAACGTGTTTCTTTCGCTTGAAGAAACTTACGCCGACATTACGCCTGTGCGGCGCGAAGGCGTGAGCGCGTTTCTCTCAATTATGCGTGGGTGCGACAATATGTGCTCGTTCTGTGTCGTGCCATTCACACGCGGCAGAGAGCGAAGCCGACCGTTCCAAACCATTCTCGACGAAATCAAAATGCTTGCCGATGAAGGCTTCAAAGAAGTAACGCTCTTGGGGCAAAATGTCAATTCCTACAACGA
>CALGMC010000248.1 GCA_937959145.1 uncultured Chlorobiales bacterium | reverse complement strand
CTTCGCTCAGAATGACAGCGGAGTTACTGAAGAATGAAGAATGAAGAATGGCTCGCTTCTCGTTCCTCGCTTCTCACTACTCATTACTTATTAGTCTGTCATTCCGAACGCAAGTGAGGAATCCACAAATAATGAAGAGTGAAAGATTGGAACACTGATGAAACAGATTGCGCGGGTTTGCACGGACGGTGGATTCTTCGCTTCGCTCAGAATGACAGCGGAGTTACTGAAGAATGAAGAGTAAAGAATGGCGCGCTTCGCGTTCATCATTACGCACTACTCATTACTCGTTACTCGTTACTCATTATTCATTCCTCATGAGTCTGTCATTCCGAACGCAAGTGAGGAATCCAAGTCAGTTGAAAGTTAAGAGTGAAAGATTGGAACACGGATTGAACAGATTGCGCAGGTTTGCACGGATTGTGGATTCTTCGCTTCGCTCAGAATGACAGCGGAGTTAATGAAGAGTGAAGAGTGAAGAATGGCGCGCTTCGCGTTGCTCATTAAAACGGCAAGTCATTAAAACGGCAAGTCATTAAAACGGCAAGTCATTAAAACGGCAAGTCGTAGTCTTGCTCCAACGGCGGCAACTGTCGCGGCGGCGCATTGAGTTGCGGTTGAACTTGCCTTGAATCCACCAACAGCAATTTTTCATACAGCGACTCTGGCATGGCTTGCAAGAAGCGCGACGGATTGCCGAAGTAATCTTCCGCGCCTTTGCAGATAATCGGATAGGAAATGTAGAGCAAATTTTTTGCTCGCGTTAGTGCCACATATAAGAGCCGCAGTTCTTCATCGATTGATTCGGTTTCGCCGACCGCATAGCGCGAGGGAATCGTGCCGTCAAGCACGTTGATGAGAAAAACCGTATGCCACTCCAACCCCTTCGCCGAGTGAATTGTGGAGAGCGTGAGCGGCGATTCGTCTTTGAGTGTGGCTTTGGTTTCCATTGCCGAAAGGTCAATCGGGTCTAAGGCTAAATCTGCCAAGAGCGTCGCCAGCGAGGTGTAATTGGCAACGATTCCCAAAAAGTTTTCCAAATCTTTTTCGCGCTTACTAAAATCTTCGTAATACTTTTCGCGCAGAATCGGTTGGTAATACTTCAAGAGCGTTTCGGCAACCGTTGTGAGATTCATGAGGTTCTGCGAAAGGCTTGCAAGCATCGTTCCCAATTTTTTGAGGGCGTCCAAATACTTCGGCGAGACGTTCGCCGTTGCGAAGTGATACGGATTCGGTGCGGTTTTAATCCACTCGGCAAGGTCATGCGCCGTTTTCGGACCGATGCCGTCGAGCAAACGCAAAATGCGATTCCACGCCAAAATGTCGCGCGGGTTGTAAAGCACTTTCAAATACGACACAAAATCCTTGATGTGCGCTGCCTCGCTGATTTTCTGTCCGCCATATTTCACAAACGGCAGGTTTCGCTTTTTGAGTTCGAGTTCTAAATCGAAACTATCGCGGCTGTTGCGCATCAGCACGGCGATTTGATTGAGCGCAATGCCTTCTTCGCGCAATTCCAAAATGCGTTGCGCAATAAAGCGCGATTGATACCGCTCGTCAGGTGCGGCGATAATCGCAGGCAACTCGCCGCCCGGCTTAATTTTGGTGTAAAGATTTTTTGAGAATTTTTCTTTGGCTTGCCGAATCACGCTGTTGGTGAGTTCGAGAATCCGCTCCGTGCTTCGGTAATTTTCTTCGAGCTTAATGATTTTCGTATTTGGAAAGCGTTTCGGAAAGTCGAGAATGTTGCGAAAGTTTGCGCCGCGAAAGGAGTAAATGCTTTGCGCATCGTCGCCCACAGCCATCACGTTGCCGTGAACGCTTGAAAGCAACGCCACTAAATCCGCTTGCACCAAATTTGTGTCTTGATATTCATCAACCATCACATAACGCAGTTGCGAGGCAATTCGGTGTCGGAGGTCTTCGCGCGTTTCGAGCATCGTTTTAAGATGCGTCAGCAAGTCGTCGTAATCGAGCAGTGAGTTAGCGTGTTTGTAATCGCGATAAGCATCGGCAACTTTGAGTATATCGTCGGTGAGTGGGAAAAATTGCGGATACGCATTTTCTATAACTTCCTCAATTGGAATTTGCTTATTCGTTGCCGTGCTGATGATGCGTTGAAGCGTGTTCTTTTTTGGGAAGCGTTTTTCTTTTTTGTTGAAGCCCAGCGCGGTGCGGACGATTTCAATCGTGTCTTCGGCGTCGGCTTGGTCGAGCACGACGAAGTTTTCGGCAAGGTTAATTTTGGGCGCGTATTCGCGAAGCAGCTTGTGTGCGTAGGCGTGAAAAGTTCCGCCGAGAATATGCGCACATCGCGTATCAGCAACGCTCGCCGCACGCGCAAGCATTTCTTGTGCCGCTCGGCGCGTGAAAGTGAGCAATAAGATATTTTGCGCCGCAACGCCTGATTCAATCAAATATCCAACGCGATACGTGAGCGTCTTCGTTTTGCCTGTTCCCGCACCTGCCACCACCAAGAGCGCGCCTTCGCTTGTTGTAACCGCTTCAAACTGAGCGGCGTTGAGCGCGCTTTGATATTTTTCAAGATTGACTCTTGTCGTAGATGGTAACGACTCACCGTCAGCGTCTAACACGAATGTCTTCGTCGGCATTTCACAAGTTTAATTATCGGTTGCACGAATTTAATCGCAAACAGCGAAACTCAAACCGCCATTCCGAACCGAGTGAGCACTCCAATAAAAAAGGCAGGTCTCATGCCTGCCCCAAAACTTCTCACCTATCACTAACCTTACTTCACCAGCATCATCTTCCGCGTTTCCACATATTCGCCTGCTTGCAAGCGATAAAAATACATTCCGCTTGACAAACGCGACGCATTGAACGGCACGCTGTAACTGCCTGCTTCTTGCCGACCATTCACCAAAGTCGCTACCTCTTTACCCAACACATCATAGACTTTCAAACTTACGGTTTGCGCCGTCGGAATTTGATAGCGAATGGTCGTCGTTGGGTTGAACGGGTTCGGATAATTTTGCGCTAACTCAAACGCACGCGCCACATTGAAACGAACCGTCAAAGCG
>CALGMC010000247.1 GCA_937959145.1 uncultured Chlorobiales bacterium | reverse complement strand
CCTTGCCGCTTCGGAACTTGCGTGCATCGTGGTGCGTGGCGCAAAAGTTCACAACCTCAAAAACATTGATGTCGATATTCCACGCGGCAAACTTGTCGTGATTACGGGGCTTTCAGGCTCAGGCAAATCGAGCCTTGCCTTTGATACGATTTACGCCGAAGGTCATCGCCGATTTATGGAAACGCTTTCCTCTTACGCAAGGCAATTCGCAGGCTCGATGGAACGCCCCGATGTCGATTTCATCGATGGACTTTCGCCTGTTATCTCGATTGAACAAAAAACAACTTCACGCTCACCACGCTCGACCGTTGGCACGATTACCGAGATTTATGACTTTATGCGGCTCTTGTGGACGAAAGTCGGAATCCGCTACGACCCCAAAACCAACCGCAAACTTGAAAAGCAATCTGAAGAGGATATTCTCAACGCCGTGCTTGCGCTTCCGACGGACGCGAAAGTGCAGATTCTTTCGCCGCTCGTTGTCGGACGCAAAGGGCATTATCGCGAACTCTTTGAAGACCTCATGAAACGCGGCTTTGTGCGCGTGCGCGTCGATGGGGAAACGCTCGAGATGAAACACGGCATGAAACTTTCACGCTACGAACTGCACGATATTGAACTCGTTGTCGATCGCTTTGTGATTTCTCCCGAAGTCAAAGACCGCCTGAAAACCGCGATTGAACTTGCGCTTAAACTTTCCGACAACAAAGCCTCCATGATATGCGAAGTGCAAGAAGGCAGTAAAAAGCGCGACCTTTATTTCAGCAAGAATTACGCCTACTCCGACGGCACAAGCGCACTGCAAGACCTCGCTCCGAACAACTTTTCGTTCAATTCGCCTTACGGCGCATGCCCAACCTGCAACGGCTTAGGCGAAGTGTCCGAATTTTCCGCCGACCTCATGACGCCCAACCTCTCGCTCTCCATCGCCGAAGGCGGGTTGCCTCCGCTCGGCAAAGAAGGCAACAACAACACTTGGCAAATCATCAAAGCCATCGCGAAAAAATATAAGTTCTCGCTCGACACACCGCTCGAAGACCTTCCGAAAAAAGTCTACGACCTTCTGCTCTACGGCTCAAAAGATGAAACCTTCCCGATTCAATATGGCTTTGCCTCACGTGCCTACACCTACGACGCACCATTTGGCGGCGTTGTCGAGTATGTGAAATCGATTTATGAAAGCACACAGTCGCCCTCCGTGCGCGAATGGGCAGAAGGCTTTATGCAGAAACAACCATGCCCCACATGCAAAGGCGCACGACTCCGACCAGAAAGCCTGTTCGTTAAAATTGATGACAAAAACATCGCCGAAGTCTCGAACTACTCGATTGAAAACGCCAAGAAATTTTTTGAATCGCTACCTTCGAAACTTTCAGGCAGAGACCTCGCCGTCGCTACGCCGATTCTCAACGAAATCATCAAGCGACTTGGGTTTCTTCTGAATGTTGGATTGGGATACCTTACGCTTGCGCGCAGTGCCGATACGCTTTCTGGCGGCGAAGCCCAACGCATACGCCTTGCCGCACAACTCGGCTCGCAACTCACAGGCGTGCTCTACATTCTCGACGAACCCTCAATTGGACTGCATCAACGCGATAACGCCAAACTCATCGACTCCTTACTTCAACTGCGCGACTTGGGCAACACGGTTATCGTCGTCGAGCATGACAAAGAGACTATGGAAAAAGCCGATTACATCATCGATATGGGACCGGGCGCAGGCGAATTTGGCGGACAAGTCGTCGCGCAAGGCACAGCAAGCGATTTAACCGCCTTGTCCATTACGGGCAAGTATCTTTCAGGCGAACTTTGCATTCAAGTTCCTTCTTCGCGCCGCGAAGGCAATGGCAAATTCATTGTGCTGGAAGGTTGCACAGGGCATAATCTCAAAAATGTAACGCTCAAACTGCCACTCGGCAAGTTCGTTTGTGTTACGGGCGTTTCAGGTTCGGGCAAGTCGTCGCTTATCAACGAAACGCTGTATCCGATTTTAGCCAATCGTTTTTATCGCTCGAAGTTGCTTACGCTTCCCTACAAAAGCATTTCAGGCGTTGAGCATATCGATAAAGTCATTGATATCGACCAATCTCCAATTGGCAGAACGCCGCGCTCGAACCCTGCTACTTACACCAATTTGTTCACGCTGATTCGCGATTTTTTTGCGTCGCTTCCTGAATCGCAAATTCGTGGCTACAAGGCAGGACGATTTAGTTTCAACGTCAAAGGCGGACGCTGCGAAGTGTGCGAAGGCGACGGCATGAAACGCATTGAAATGAACTTCCTTCCCGATGTCTATGTGCTCTGCGACGCTTGCAAAGGCAAACGCTACAACCGCGAAACGCTTCAAGTGCATTATCGTGGCAAAAACATTGCCGACGTGCTCGCCATGTCCATCGACGAAGCCACCACTTTCTTTCAAGACTTTCCACGCATGCGGCGCATTCTTGAAACCATGCAAAGCGTTGGCTTAGGCTACTTGCGACTCGGTCAATCCTCGACGACGCTTTCGGGCGGCGAAGCGCAACGCATTAAACTTTCCACAGAACTTGCCAAAATTCAAACGGGCAAAACGCTCTACATTTTGGACGAACCCACAACAGGACTGCACTTTCAAGACATTCAACACTTGCTCGATGTGCTTCAACGCTTGGTCGATAAAGGCAATACAGTCGTGGTGATTGAGCACAATTTAGATGTGATTAAACAAGCCGATTGGATTATCGATATGGGCTACGAAGGCGGCGCCGAAGGTGGAATGATTATCGCCGAAGGCACGCCTGAAACGATTGCCACCAACGAACGCTCGGCAACCGCGCAATTTTTGCGCAAGGAACTGCGGCACGATTAACGCTACGCCGATTTGGCGCGCTCAATAAACTGCTTCATTTTTTTAGGGTCTTTTTTGCCGATGTCGGATTCAATACCGCTGGCAACATCAATCGCATAAGGTCTAACGGCTCGCACGACTTCTTGAACATTCTTCTCGTTTAATCCGCCTGCAATCACCACATAGCCATATTTTTCAACCGACGCTGTAAGTTTCTTTGCAAGTTCGATTTGAATTTGCTTGCCTGTGCCGCCGAGCATTTTTTCGTGATAGGCATCAAAGAGAAAAGTATTGACGCCTGTTTTTTCATAAAACCATTTGACTTCCGAGACTTGAAATTTGGAATGAACGCGAAAGGTCTTGACGATTCTCGGCACAACTTTGAGCGTGTCTTTGAGCGACATGTTTTCGTCGTGCAGTTGCGCGGTGGTAATGCCCGCGTAGTCGCAAATCTCGTTGATTTCTTTGGGAGAATCTTCAACGAAAATGCCAACGGTTTGAATAAACGATGGAAGTTTATCAATGATTTGTCGGGCTTTTCGCGGCGAGATGTATCGCAGGGAGCGTTC
>CALGMC010000246.1 GCA_937959145.1 uncultured Chlorobiales bacterium | reverse complement strand
GCTCGACGATGATGGAAAATCTTTATTTTGGAATAAACTCAATCAACTTATCTCGCAAACCGTTATCGTGATTGCAAGCAACGACCACGATGAAATCGCTCACTGCACAAACACGCTTTGCATCGAAGCGTTCAAGCCCACGAAAAAAATACTTTCCTGAAACGACTGTGTTCATTTTCATGCTCACTCCTGTAACCTTCGGTTCTGTTCAATTGACCAGCCATGTCTAAAAAGAAGCATCATCAGAAGAATCAGCATCGTGGTTCAAAGCGTAAGCGCAATTACCCTCGCCCCGACGACATGGAACGCGTGATGGAGTTTTTAATTCGACAAGGCGAAAAATCCGTCGCCGCTGAAATTCTCAATTTTCTTTCGGAGAACGAAGGCAAACGCTATCGCTCTCGTGCCCTTGCCAGCGCCCTGGGCTACGATAGCGACGACGATGTGCCAGGCTTTTGGTATGTTCTGCACCGCCTTCACGAAGCAGGTAGCGTTGATAAGGATAACGACCGAAATTACTTCGCTCCTTCTGCCGATACTCCGCCATCTGAAATTATTGAGCGGCGCGTTCAAAGTGCTGTTTATCCGAAGCGCGACGCCGTTGAGCATTTCAAAGCCGAACAAAAAAAGCCGAAATATGAACTCGGCAAATCCTACACAGGCAAACTTCGCACGCACCCCAACGGCTTTGGCTTTGTTACGGTTGAAGGCTACGACGACGACGTGTTCATTCAAGCCGAGCACATCAAACAAGCTCTTGACGGCGACGTGGTTACGATTCAAATTACCAATTCGCCTTACGACGACTCCAAGCCGCGCAACACTTGGTCGAAACGCTTTGAAGGCAAAATCACAGAGGTTGTCGAGCGCACGCGCACCGAACTTGTCGGCACGCTCAAGCGCACGAATCGCGCTTTCAAGTTCATTCCCGATGAATCCAACATCTTGCCCGACATCACGATTAAACAAAAAGACATCGGCAAGGCAAGCGAGGGCGATAAGGTTGTCATTCACAAACTCAAATTTGATTCCGACACCTCGCTTTCGGCGAAGGTGAAAGAAGTTCTCGGAAAAGCAGGAGATTCACGCGCCGAAGTCGCGGCGATTGCTCGCTCGCACGGCATTGACGCCACCTTTCCGAAAGCCGTTCTCGAAGAAGCCAACCGCATTTCTGAAAAAATCTCGAAGGAGGAATTGGCATCGCGTCTTGATTATCGCCAAAAGGCAGTCTTCACGATTGACCCCTTCGACGCCAAAGACTTCGACGACGCGCTCTCGATTGAACGCGCCGATAATGGCGATTTCATTGTTGG
Source organism: uncultured Chlorobiales bacterium (assembly GCA_937959145.1). Lineage (GTDB taxonomy): Bacteria > Bacteroidota > Chlorobiia > Chlorobiales > Thermochlorobacteraceae > JANWWM01. Next base: position 7,241 of record CALGMC010000246.1, on the reverse strand, counting down.
CGTGCATATTGCCGACGTCTCGCACTTTGTCCGTGAAGGCACAAAACTTGACGAAGAAGCGCAGAAGCGTTCTACATCGGTCTATCTCGTCGACCGCGTCATTCCAATGCTTCCCTCCAATCTCTCGGAAAATATTTGCAGTTTGAACCCGCACGTCGACCGCCTCGCTTACTCCGTCATTTTTAGGCTCAACGAACTTGCCGAAGTGCAGGATTATCAAATCGCGAAAACTGTTATTCACTCTCACCGCCGATTCACTTACGAAGATGTTCAAACGATTATTGAAACAGGCAAAGGCGATTACAGCGAAGAAATTTTAACGCTCAATCAATTAGCCAAACACCTCACCAAAGCGCGCATGAACAATGGTGCGATTGATTTCGATACCGAAGAAGTTAAGTTCAAACTCGATGCCAGCGGCAAGCCGATTGAAGTCATCAAAAAACTTCGGCTCGATAGCCATCGCTTGATTGAAGAGTTCATGCTTCTTGCCAATAAAACTGTTGCTAAACACATCGCGACGCATTTTCAAACCGAAGAATTAGGCTATCCGAGCGTTTATCGCGTTCACGATTCGCCCTTGCCTGAAAAAATCAAATTGCTTTCAGAGTTCGTCAGAAAATTGGGCTTCAAGTTGGAACTCAAGAAGAACGCCCTCAACAACGATACGGCGTCATCGCACGCGCTCAAAAAATTGCTTCAAGACGTCAAAGGCTCGCCCGCCGAAATGCTCGTCAGCGAAATTGCGTTGCGCTCCATGGCGAAAGCCGTTTATTCCGATAAAAACATCGGGCACTACGGACTGGCGTTTGATTACTACTTGCATTTCACGTCGCCGATTCGCCGCTACCCCGACCTCATCACGCACCGTTTGCTCCATGAGTATGAAACTTTGCGCGCCCAAAACAAAAAAATGCGTCAAACGCGACTCAAAAAACTTTCAGCCCTAATTCCTGCAATTTGCGACCACGCCAGTTCGCAAGAACGCATGGCAACCGAAGCCGAGCGCGATTCTATCAAACTCAAACAAGTCGAATACATTTCCGAACATATTGGCAACATCTACGGCGGCGTGATTTCAGGCGTAACCGAATTCGGAATTTATGTGCGCATTGATGAATTGAACGTGGAAGGATTAGTTCATATCAAAAATATGCAAGACGACTACTACGAATTTGACGAGCGCAGTTACGCTTTAATCGGCAAACGCTCGCATCGCAAGTTGCAACTCGGCAAGCGCGTGAAAATCAAAGTCCACAGCGTCGACACGCGCCGCCGCACGATTGATTTTCTCTTGGTGAATGGGTAAACATTTTTGGGGTGAGCATTTTTTTAATTAGATGCTCTATCGCGCATTTCTATCGCAAAGCATTTTCACTACTTCGGCGAGTTTGTTAGCGGCTTCTCGCCGTGTATATTTTTTTACGACGTCTGCATTTCCCTGCCAGAGTTTTTCGCCTTTCCAAAACGCCTGATAGTAATGAAGCACTGCCGATTCTATTTCAGAGAGATTGCGAAAATTTGCGACAATTCCCGCATTGGTTTCGCCAATGAGCGAGGCAATCGCTCCTTCTAATGCCAATGTAATAATCGGTCGCGATGTGCCGATATATTCATAGACTTTTCCCGGCACAATTTCTTCACTTCCTTCGGCATCATCGACCACTAAAAGAAGCGCGTCCGATTTTAGAAGTTCCTTCACACTTTCGGCATGCGGCATATATGATTTCACTTCTACTGTGCCGTAAAGCCCTTCGTCTTCAAAGAGCGGGAGCAAATTTGCGCCGAAGCGTCCGATAAACTTTAATTTGATTTTTTTCGGGTCGACTTTCCCCTGCGCCATCAGCGATTTAACTGCATCAAGAAACGGCTTCGGGGAGCGTTTCCCATACATCGAGCCAGTGTAGGTAATCGTAAATCGTTCGTTTCTCGGAAATGTGAGTGAAGGAATATCGGCGTCATCGAATCCGTTTTCGATATGAACGATTTTAGAGGAATCAATATCGGGATATTTTTTTTGAAAATCTTTTCCGATGCCTTTCCATGCAACTTCGAGTTTATCGCACTGCTCATAGACGCTTCGCTCCAAATAGGCATCTATTTTCTTTGCTAATCCGTAGCGAATCGGCGTGGAGAGAAATCCCGTCCAAGGGTCGCGAAAGCCCGCAATCCATGGAAGGCGTGTTTTTTTCGCAAGCGATTTTGCGATAAGCGCAGTTGTATAAGGCGGTGAGGAGGAATAGATGCAGTCTATTTTTTCTTCGGCGATAATTTTTAGTGCCTGCGCTCTTGCAACAGGAAGCCAGCCAATTCGCGCATCAGGGATAAAGAAATTACTTCTAACAAATTCCGCCACGTGTTCGCTAAAACTTCTTTTTTCGCCGGGTTTGGGAATATTATTAACATCCACAGGTGCGTCAGGTGATTTGCCTGTGAGTTTACGATAGAGCGCGTAAGGCTCAAAAATTTTGGTGCGATAGACCTTTGTCGTAGCAGGCACATCGTCAATTAGCGATTCATCGCGCGTTGGAAAATCCCCGTTTTCAACGGTCAATACGACGGGTTCAATATCAAATTCACGAAGATATTTGACGAACTTCAAAACGCGCTGAACACCCGCCCCGCCTGACGGTGGAAAATAGTATGTAATGAAGAGCAGTTTTTTCAAGAAAGGCAATGACTCTAATTTCTATATGTTGGCTTTCGTGAGCCAAAAGTCGCTGTAATCTTCTCGAACAATGATATTCACTAATCGCATTTTCGCCATTTCTAAAATTGCTAAAAAGGTAACCACTATCGTAATACGTTCGGTGAACTCTGCAACGGTTTTAATAAACGAAACTTGAATCTGCTCATCTAATTTTTTGAGCAGAAATTCGGTTTGCTGTTCAATCGTAACGGGAATTTTTTTGATTTCGTGAACCGTGATTTTCGGCATGTTTTTCATTGCCAGTTGATAGGCGCGAATTAAATCGAAGAGGGTTGGGCGTTTGGTTTCGTCCTCAATTTCAGTTGCTTCGATATGTTCAAACGTAAGGCGAGGAAAGAGTTGCCTGCGGTCTTCTTCCAAGAGTTGCATGCCGAGCGAAACTTCTTTGAAGCGTTTATATTCCAAAAGTTTCTGAACGAGTTCGGTGCGCGGGTCAAATTCATCTAATTCTCCTGCGGGCATTTCAGGGCGAGGAAGGAGCATTTTAGCTTTAATGCTCATTAAAACTGACGCCATGTAGATAAAATCCGCCGCCACTTCAAGATTTAATTCCTGCATTGCGTCGAGATATTCCATAAAATTTTTCGTGATGTGGGCGATGGGAATGTCATAAATATCAAGTTCGTCGCGCTTAATAAAAAACAAAAGAAGGTCTAACGGACCTTCAAATTCGCTCAAAGAAATTCGATACATTTAGAGGCTAAAAATTAAGATGATTATCCGCCAAAAAGTTTTTTAGCGGAGCGGAGTTTATCGCGCCACCAGTTCGTTTTTTCGCTTACTTCTTTTTCTACAAGTTGCGGCGCGACTTCTTTTGCCACGTAAGCCACATTTTTCAGCGGTTGCGTGCGATAGGTGCGAGCGCGATTCATCGCCGACTGAATGGTTTTATCTAAATCTTCAACGGCGCACGGCTTGACGTGATAGCGATAGACTTGAAACTCATTGATAGATTTAATTGCCAAAAGCGCGTCGCGCACTTGGGTGAGCAAAATGATGACGATATTCGGATACTCTTGCTTGACAGCGTGTAAAAAGTCAATACCATCTTCGCTGTTCAAATTTAGGTCGGTAAGCATCACATAAACCTCGTGCTTTGAAAGTTGATCGAAGGCTTCTGTGATAGAAGACGCGGGATAAGTTTGATATTTCTTTCCGAAAACCTGCATCATCGTATTGAGTTGCTCTTTGTTGAACTCGACAATGAGCAACCCTTCTTTTTGATTGCCTGCAACAGGCGGTGCGACTTCTTCCTCTTGCTCAACAATTTCGGCAGGCTCTGCGCCGCTCGTGCGCATGATGTCGGCTTTGCTGGGATAGAGTTGCCCGACTTTCTGCGCGATATCGACGGCGGCACCGACCGTATCGCGAAGTTGGTCAATTTTCCACGGCTTTGTGAGAAATCGGAAAACTTCGCCCGAGTTAACGGAGTTCATAATCGCGTCAAGGTCGCTGTATCCTGTCAGCAAAATGCGAATCGTGCTTGGGCTGATGGTTTTAATGACGCGCAGAACTTCATGACCGAGCATGCCGGGCATGCGTTGGTCAGAAAGAACCACGTGAATGTGGTTTTGTCGGACGATTTCAATCGCGTCTTTGCCGTTTGTCGCGGTGAAGATGTTGTATTGCCGACGAAATGTTGCCGAAAGTGATTGAAGCACAAGCGGTTCATCGTCGACGAGCAAGATGTTGATGTTTGATTCAGTCGCCATAATTCGAGTTCTTATTGTTTTGGGATTCGGTTTAGTTCAATGCCGGCGTGCTTTCGCTGAACACTTTATCTACTTTTTCTTGCTTGCCTTGCATCGGTAAATAAATAAAGAAATCTGTTCCATAACCTACTTTGCTTTTAACGGTGATTCTGCCGTTATGTCCTTCCTCGATAATTTTCTTAGAGATGGAAAGCCCCAGCCCTGTGCCTTTGCCGACGGGCTTAGTTGTAAAGAACGGGTCAAAAATTTTGTTAATAACTTCCTGCGGAATGCCTTTGCCGTTATCGGAAATTTGAACGACGGCTTCATTTTTCTCCACAAATGTTTTCAGCCGCAAAGTGCCCTCGCCTTTTTCTTCGCAAGCGTGCGCCGCATTTGTAATGATATTCAAAAACACTTGGTTGAGCTGGGCGGGCGCGCAGACAATATCGGGAATTTTGCCGTAATCCTTCACGACCGTCATGTGTCGCTTCAAAATGTGGTTGGCGATGACTAATGTGGAATCCAAGCATTGATTGAGATTCGCAAGTTGCGTTGCGGTTTGGTCTAAGCGAGAGAAGTTGCGCAGGTTGACGATAAGTTCTTGAATTCGGTCTAACCCTTCAAGCGAGTTCGTAATCATCATCGCGTTTTCATCGACGAGACCGATTTTCTCAATGCTCTTTAATTTTTCAAGCGTCTGCGGAATTTGCTTCTCGACCTCGCTGTAATTTCCTGCAACTAAACTTTTCAAGACGGTTGCGCTTGCAACGACGGCTTCTTGAAACTCGCGGTCGTTTTCGCGGATAATCTCGATGTTGTTTCTCACAAAACCGAGCGGCGTGTTCATTTCATGCGCAAGTCCTGCGACCATTTGACCAAGCGACGCCATTTTCTCGTTCTGAATCAACTGCCCTTGCGACTCTTGAATAATTTTCGCTTGCTTTCGAAGTGAAATCGTCAAGCGAACCGCCATGCCGATAAAAACGAGAATGCTCACAACGAGCGCGGCGACTTGTGCGAATTGCAGATTCTTAATTTTTTCGGTTGAAAGTTCGCCCAAGCGCACGATGAAGTCGCGGTTACTGGCAAGAATCAGTTCATCGTTTTGAATTGCGAAGTCAATGGCTTTTTCGAGTTGCGACGGGTCGATTTGTTTAGGGTTTTGCGTTTTTTCCGCAAGGTCAATCAATACGCCGCGCGATTCCGCCCATTTTTGAATTTCCTTTTCAATTGTGGCGCGCGCTCTTGGATTTGTAACCGGCGCGATTTCAAACTCCGAGCCTTCTAACATAATCACGCCGCCTTTGTCAAGTGCGGTAACTGTTGAATCGAAAATAGAAATGGCTTTTTTGTAATTGAAGAATGCCGTATCAAGTTGAGCGGATTTTTCAGCAATTTGTTCGACTTGGCTGGAATCAATGATAGAAAGTTCCGCCAATCGCTCTTGCGTTCGAATTAGGTTGCGGTAAGCACGTTGCCAATACTCAGATTGCTTCGTCGCGCAGAAAACCTGCTCGGAGTCGCGCTGGCTATCGCGAGAAATGATAATGTTGAGCACGAAGACGGAAGCAACGAGGGCGAGAAATATCGTTCCAAAAACAATGAGTTCTACAAAGCGAAACCCCGCCTGTTGTTCTTTTGTTTTGTTTTCAGCCATAATTATCGCAAGTGTGTTTTGTTATGTTTTAAGTTCAGGTCAGTCAAATTGAGTTTGAATCAACATTTCAATTCTTCACACGCCTAAACGGGCAAGCCTGAGACAAGGCGACTTTTGGAAAACACAAATTGCAACGAGTTGGAGGGTGTCAGCAGTTGCAAAAATTTCAGCGAATATAAACAACTTCACATATTTGATTCAATATGTTGCTTGTAAAGAAATTGTCATTGCGCTGTTAAGCGTTTCAATGGTCTTGTTTCACTTATTTTTAGCGACCACATCTCTTAACGCGCCTTCAAGCATCGGATACTTGAACGAAAACCCCAGTTCCAACGCGCGTTTCGGCACCGCGCGCTGTCCTTCGGCAATAACCCCTGCCGCTTCTCCAAAGAGCAACTCCAGCGCGGCTTTCGGCACGGGAAACAACGACGGACGCGAGAGCACTTTTCCGAGCGTCTGCGCCAACTCGTTCATTTGAACAGGATTCGGGGCAACGGCGTTCAGCGCACCTTTTACCATTTCATTATCGACAGCAAAAAGATAAAGCCCAACTTGGTCGTCGATATGAATCCACGAAACCCACTGCTTGCCGCTTCCAATCGGACCGCCTGCAAAGAGTTTGAACGGCGTGAGCATTTTCTCCAACGCCCCGCCTTTGGTCGAGAGCACCACGCCTGTTCTGACCGCCACCGCACGCACGCCCAACTTTTCCGCCTCAAAGGCTTCTTTTTCCCAATCAATACAAACTTTTGCAAGGAAATCGTTGGCAGGCGGCGCGCTTTCGTCCAATATCGGCACGTTCATGTCGTAGCCTTGATTGCCGTAATAGCCAACGCCCGATGCCGTGATAAAAACTTTTGGCTTTTTTCCTGATTGCGCAATAGCACGAACCAAATTGCGCGTGCTGATGATTCGGCTGTCGTAAATCTCTTTTTTGTAATCGTCGTTCCAGCGTGCGGCGACGGGTGTTCCTGCAAGGTGAATAACGGCATCGGCTGATGCAAGCGCATTTGTCCATTCGCCACTTTCGCTCATCGCGTTCCATTCGTAGTAGCCCGCAAGATTTGGCAGTTCTGATTTGGCTTTTTCAGGATTGCGAACCAGTAAAAGAACCTTGTCGCCGCGTTGTGTTAAAGCACGAACAAGGGCTTTTCCAATTAAACCTGTTCCCCCCGTTAAG
>CALGMC010000245.1 GCA_937959145.1 uncultured Chlorobiales bacterium | reverse complement strand
ACATCTTTTCCAACTTCACCATGGCATTTGAGACAAGTTGGCATGGAAATTTTAATCGGCGTGTAATAGCCCACCGAGCCATCGCTGTGTTGCATCAAAATCGGCTTTATTTCAGCATCAGGCTGTTGCAGTTGTGCGGCAAACATCGCAAAGACTTTTTGCTCCTCATCGTCCATCGCGTCTTTCGGATTGCGTGGCTTATCGGAAACACGGCGAATACGCGCGTTGTGAACCTTTGAAAGTGAGTCGACAATCGGATACGCCACAAGATTACAAAACTGCGCTGCATATTTCACGCCGCCTTTTTCCATCGCCTCAGCGAGCGTGGTGCTGATTTTTTGCCGCGTGGTGCTGACTAAGTCATCGCCAAGATCGAGATACTTCGCCGAATCGGCAGCGGAAAGCGATTGAACTTGTGCCGATGGCTTCGCCTCTTTTGACTCTTGCTTGTTTGACGAACAAGCGTTGAGCAGAATTAAACCTGACACAAGCAGAAAAACTGTTCGCTTCATTCAAGCCTCCGTTAGTTAAGTGTTTTCTTAATCATGGCTTCGAACTTGGCTCTATCAGCCATGCCGACAATCACATCGACGATATTGCCATTTTTATCAATCGCAAATGAAGTGGGAATGCTCTGCAAACCGCCTTGAATGAGTTTGCCATAAAGTGCTGAAAGACCGTTATCCATTGCAACAGGGTAGTTGAGCCCTTTTTGCGCCACAAAGGCTTTGACTCTGTCTTCTTGGTCTTTTATGGCAACACCGATAAAGGTGAACTTCTCGCCATATTCTTTTTGAAGCGCAATCATTTCAGGGATTTCTGCACGGCAGGGCGGACACCATGTTGCCCAAAAATTCACAATCACACCTTTACCTTTGAGGTCAGAAAGTAAAAGCGTTTTGCCGTCAGTGGTTTGAACCGAAAAAAGTGGTGCTTGTGCAAAGGCTTCTGCGGCTGGCTTTGGCTGAAGCAGTGGAACGACAACATATTTTGAAAGCAACAGTCCTGCGCCAACTGCAAGCCCAAGCGGCAGAATCCACGAAAGAAGTTTCTTCATGATTCTGAGGTTGTTTTAGAATGCTTTCTTCTCTCCCAACTCAAGACCGCACCCATAAGCGCACCGTAGCCTGTGCTGATATAGGGATTGCTGGTAATTGCGCATGTGCCGCTCGCGCAACCAATGAAGTAGTAGTAAGCAAATCCGCCAAGTGCGCCGAGTGCAAGAAATACGCCGAGTTTAAGCCAATGAATGTTCATTATTGTTTTTTAGCGATAATCTGGATAACAGATGCTCTGCCGGTGTGATACTTGCCTTCAATCACGTCGCGCTCAATTTCGTGAGCAAGTTCAAACGACAAGCCATTGAGTTCCTCTATCACATCATTTAAGGGCATTAAGAGTTCTTCGGTCTTCGGTCCGCCTGTGCCGAATTGAAGTTGCTTCGGCGAATAGGCTTCGAGAAGAAACACGCCGCCGTGCATTAAGCCTTGAACACAAGCCTGATGCACGCTCTGCCGCAAAGGTTTTGGCAAATGACAGAAGATTGAAACAATGCCCGACCATTCGTTAGGCTTGATTTGAAAGTGTTCAAGGTCGCACAATACCGTTGTCAGCTCTACCTGTTTCTCTTTTGCAAGCGCACGTGCTTTTTCAAGCCCGACGATAGACCAATCCACCGATGTAACAGTGTAGCCTTTTGTGGCAAGAAAGACACCGTTTCGTCCTTCGCCGTCAGCAAGCACAAGCACCTTGCCTTTTGGAACTCGGGTAAAATGAGCCGCTAAAAATGCGTTCGGCTCTTTGCCGTAAGCGTATCCACTTTCCGAATAGCGTGTGTTCCAGTGTTCAACTGACGGATTGTTTGTAAGCATCTAACACGGTTTTGTAAGTATCAATGAGTTTGAGAAAATCATCAGAGGCTTTGTCTAATTCGGAAAGCAGTGTGCGTGCTTCTTCTTGTCGATTTGACATGGCGAGTTGGTAGATTCTATGCGCAATATCGTGCATCAAGTGATGTTGCTTGACGAACATCTCGAAGATAGGTTCGTCTTGATACTTCCACACGCCAAACTCTTGAATCCATTTACCGATGTCGCTTTTTTCGGGAGCGTCAGTATGGATGTCTTTCCAATCCGATATGCCGTTCAACGCAGAGCGCACGCGCATTTTCCAAGTCAGGTGCATGGCTTTAACGAGCGCAATGTCAATCGGCGCAGAGCGCATTTTTTTCTCTTGCATGTCAATCTGCCTTAATGACTTTGTAGAACATGGCTAAATCCATAACCACATCATTTGAGGCACGAGCGTAGGCACCGCGCTCAATTTCTTGCAACGCTTTTTGTTTTTCACCGCGAATAATCATCACCAAAACGCGGCTGGCACAGGTGTGAAAGAACGCGTGGTCGCCGCGCAATTTTTCCCAGAGCGGGTGAGTGCCGAATTGTTCCTGTGCCGAACCGTAAATCCATTTGCCTACAGCGCATTGATTATCCTCTGCAATCACATCAGGATTTAAGGCTTCGGTAACGCCGCTATCAATCATGGCTCTGAACCGAACTTTCCAATTCTGGTGGCTGGCAATAGCAGAGTGAAAGTTTAATCCTGCGGCTTCGGCTTCCACAGGGTCGACGCTTTCGAGAAGCACGGGCACTGATTCGGATTCAGTGCCCGCTGTATTTGATTCTTCATGCTTGGTGCGAGTAAAACGCGCAATCCAGTCTTTGAACGAAATCGCCATTTGTTACTGCTTATTGTTTTTTGTTAAAGATTCTTGAAAAAGTTGATTAAAAAACTTTCGCACAGCCTCTGCTCAAATCGTAATGATTTTTCGACCGAGCAATTCTCTGTCAATGATTTCTTTCAAAACGTGCTTTGGCAATGCGCCTGCCGCCATTTGCGGCTTGCCGTTCATCGGCACAAAGAGAAGCGACGGAATGGAGCGAATGCCGAACATGGCTGCAAGTTCCGGTTCTTCTTCGGTATTGACCTTATAGATGTTGATTTGGTCTTTATACTCTTCGGAAAGTTCTTCTAAGACGGGTGCAATCATGCGGCACGGTCCGCACCACGCCGCCCAGAAATCGATGAGGCAAGGTTTATCGCCCTCGAATTTCCATTCTTGATTTTTCTCGAAGTCGAAGACCTTCGTTTTGAAAGTCTCGTAGGTTAATGGCGTTGTCATGGTCGTAGTAGAAAAAGGTTTAGAAAAAATACAGTTATACGATAGCGTGTTTGCGCGTGAACATGAAATACTTTTCAAATGCGACTTTTGCCCAGTGCGCTTCGGGTCCAGGAATAATGAACTCGTGTTCGCGCGGCGTGAGCATGTGGTCGCCTACAATCATCATGCCCATGTTGCCTGTGTCCATAATGCAGAGCGCGTTGATTTCTGCAAAGGGCAGTTCGTAGCGTTTAGGTAGTTTCTTGATGTCAGCAACGATATTTTTAGCCGCAATTTTTGCCATTTGTTCTGATGGGTATCCGGTTTTCGGAACGCCACAAGGTTTATCCGTGTGTTCGGGCAGTTTGACATCGACCGCTGCACCAACCACATACACTTCGTGATATTTCGGGTGGCGATAATCATTGCCTACTTCAATAAAGCCCATTGCATTGCCAAGCCCGGGCGTATTGCGCACACACTCAGCACCAAGGAATCGTGGAATGGCAACCGTAAAGACCGATGGAATTTTTTCACCTGTGTCTAACAAAATACCGTCAGGTAAAAACTCTTTTACAGAGACATTGAAGCGGCTATCGATGTGATAAAACTTAAAGAGCATCTCGCACATTTTCTGGGCATTACCAAACCCACCAATGCCAAAGTGCGCAGGATACGGTTCTGAAGAGATGTAAGTCAGTGGCGACTTTTCTTTCAGATGATGTTTGGCAAGTTGATAGCGTGTGTTGAAGAGAATTTCATATGAGGCGCCGAAGCAGCCTGTGCCTTGCACCGAGACAACCGCCGCAGGTCCGGGATTCTGTAAGAATTTTTGCCATGCTTCACGGGTGCGCGTAGCTTGCTTAATGCCGATGATGGAGTGTGCGTGTTCGCGCAAGCCGGGCACATAGTCGTAATCGACTGCAAAGCCTGTGGCAATGACAAGGTAGTCGTATTCGACAGGGTCACCTTGTGCAAGAAAGACTTTGTGATTCTCGAGGTCAAAGTGCGTTGCTGGCGCTTCAATAAACTTTATATCGTGGCTTTGATAAATTGGGCGCACATCAAACGTAATGTCCTTTTCATCACGGATGCCAAATGGGAACCAAATGAGCGAAGGATAAAAAAGAAATTTATGCGTCGGTGAAATCACCGTAATGTCATGATGATTCCCAAGCATTTCTTTAAGCTCGATTGCCGCAGTGTAGCCGGCAAAGTTTGTGCCGACCACAACCACATGTTTCCTCTCAGTGTTCATAATTATTGCTCCTTTCTTTTAGAAGAATGTTGCACACAAAGTAGGGCAAGTTTCAAAGAACATGGATTTTGTGCTTGCCCCTTCCTCTCTTGTGGAGAAGAAAGGGCATTGCGACCAAACTTCAAAGCGACTTCTTCACAAGGTAGAAATCAACGACTTCATCGTATTTGCCTGCTAAACGCTCCTCGAGTTCTTTTTGTGTTTTCGGTGGCGGCACAATCACTTTCTCGCCCGGCTTCCAATTTGCAGGGCACGCGACGCTGTTTGCGTCA
>CALGMC010000244.1 GCA_937959145.1 uncultured Chlorobiales bacterium | reverse complement strand
GGATTCTGTCGTGAAAATTTCTTGTTCAATCTCTGCCTCATTGAAGGGAACTCCAAACAAGGTTGTTAGGAACACATGCAAGCCTTTCCAAAGCGGCATGGTCGCGCCGGTTTCGCTTTTGCCAATATCAATTTGGGCATTAAACCAGCGTTGATACAGGTTTTCGCGCCCTCGCTCGAGCATTCCGACTTTAATGGCGCGGCGCGAGATAAGATTGGCAAGCAAGCCGCTGGTGGTTGTGCCTGTATAAGAAAGACAAAGAATCACATCATAGTCTCGTTTCCTTGCTTGTTGGAGTTCGTGCCAAAAGTTTTTCTCGAAGGGTTTTGAGGAGAAGATAGTTTTGATGCGCGGATTTGTCTCGATTATCACTTTGCTTTGCGGGGAAGCATAGACATCAACTTCAAGGTCGGGCTTCAAACGGTTGAGCGTGCGAATGAGAGAACTCGTTACTATCATATCGCCAATCATATCGCGTCGAATCACTAACAGCCGCTTCACGCCTTCTATCGCAATCGGCAAGGAAACAGGGGCATTGCGGAATAAAAACTTTATGACGCTTTCATACCAAAATCGTTTATTCCACGCTTCTAACTTTTTCAGTAGGCTCATTGACTGTTTTGATTTATCTCCATTAAGGCACTCTGAACTCTCGATAAAACAAGTTCGGGCGGAATGCTCGTGATGGGTGTGCCTGCGTCTGCCCAGATATTTTCGTGCTTTCCCATTGGTGTAAATTCTATTCCAGAGTGCTCTCGGGCGCACAAAATCACCGATGGCACGTTGAATGTTGCCGCAACATGCACAAGCGCAGTATCAGGAGAAATTAACAGTTGCGCTTTTGAAATCAGGTGAGAGAGAACACGCAAATGCACTTTGGGCGCAAGCATCACATTTTTGCATGCAAGTTCGCCTAACACTTTTTCAACTTTCTCGCGCTCATCTACATCGCAAGAAACAACGACGATTAGGTCAGGAAACATCTCTGAGAAGGCTTTCAGGAATTGACTTGCGTTGTGCAATCCCCACTCCTTTTCGGGCAACCTTGCCGATGTATTGAACACCACGAATTGCCCGCAAACTTTTTCTCGCAAGAAGTCCTCAGCGATTTTCTTTTCGCTTTCAGCAATGAACAACTCTTGCTTAACGGACGGCAAATCGACCTTTTCGCCGAAGAGTTTTGCGAGAAAATAGTGAAGATTTTCAAAGAGCGGTTTTGTCTCCTGCCCTGTGTGGTCAGTAATGTCGACGGGTGCATTGAAGAGCACAGGATAAAGGTCAGCCGACTTTTTCAACAGAATGCACGATTTAATTGCCTTTTTTGAAATCAAGTTTGCCAGCAATCCGTCTTGCGTTGTTCGTCGAATGGTTAATGCCAAAATCAAGTCGTAGTGATGTTTTCGCAGTTGGAAGGCGGTGCGAAGCGTTTGTGTCAGGCTTTTGAGGTCTGCGACAAACAATCGTGAGACTTTCGGGTTATGCTCCAAGACCGTTGCCCCTTTCGGGGAACAAAACACATCTATTTTTGCATCGGGCATTATGCGATTCAAAAACTCGATTCCTGATGTCGTCAAAATCATGTCGCCAATCATATCGCGCCGAATCAGCAGAACCGTCTTCACTTTTGATTTATCGAGCGGCAACAGAGCGGGCTTGTTGCGAAAAATTCTCGCAAAGATGCTTTGATACAAAAACGATTTGGCTTGCCTTTCAAGATGTTTGAGGAAGGACGATTTCATTTGTTCACCACCTTTGAACTGCGGATTTGTTCTTTTATCAATTCGAGCGTTGCCTGCAACACTGAATCGACGGAAATTTTTGAGAGCGGGGTCATTCGGTAGTCGTTAGGTGAGGCGGCGAGCATTCGATTTGGCACGTGATAACTTCCCCAAGTTTCAATTTTTCCTTTATTGCTAAACAGCCCAACGGTCGGCGTTCCAACAGCTGAGGCAATGTGAATGAGCGATGTATCGGGCGAAATTAAGAGGTCGGCTTTGCTCACTAACGCAACGACATCATGGACATTTGACGTGGGTGGGAACAAATGCACCTGTTGGCTTGCGCACTGCGCTTGAATCCACCTTGCATGCACAACATCTTTTGGCACGCTCACAAGGACGATGTCAGTTGTCGGAAAAGTTTGAAGCAGTCTCGAAATCAATTCCACATATTGCGCTTTCGTCCAGCATCTCATTTCGTCTTTTGTCATTTCGTAGTCGCCCGCCGAAAGATTGATGAGTATGAACTGCTCGATACTCGAGTCTGCCAAAAATTGCTCAATACGCATGGTTGCCTCTGAACGCACGTCTATGCTCATGACGACAGGCAGAGGCTTGTTTATCTCGAAGAGTTGCTCAAGCAGGTATAGGTATTTTTCCGCTGTGTGATAGACGCTGTTCGGAACGCGAATCATCTTATTCCAAAACGGCGCATATTTCGGTTTGCGATAAATCGTAACGCGCACAGTTTTTCGGACGCTTCCCCAAAGCGCAAGCAATCCTTCTCGTAATCCTTTCCGCCAAGTGAGGCTCAAAATCAAATCATATTCTCTTTGTCGCATCATTTTGCAAAGGCGGATAATTGAGAAGTCTTGTTTGTAGCGATAGAGTTTCGTTAGACGTCGGTCTCCGACGAGCACATCGTAGCTGGCATCGTAGCCGAAGCAATCAATCTCAATTTTATTGTTGATGAAATGTAGCGCGTTGAAGACGGGCGTCAGCACAATCGTGTCGCCGAGTTTGTCGTTGCCCATTAGCAAAATACGCTTGATGCGTTGGGGATTGATTTTGCCACGATGCTTTTTTGTGCCAAAGAGCAAGCAGAAGATTTTAATCAAGCACCGTGAAAGTTGCTTCATGAGAAGTCTCATCAGGCAGAGATAGGTTGCGATTGCGTTGCGAACTGCATTTCATACAGACGCCTATAAGTGCCGTTCTTTTCCATCAACTCGGCGTGCGAGCCTTGCTCAATGATTTCGCCTTGTTCCATGACGATGATTTTATCGGCGTTTTTGAGCGTAGAGAGTCGGTGCGCAATCACAATCGCGGTTCGCTCGCTCATGGCGTTTTCAATGGCGGCTTGAACAACTTTTTCGGATTCATTATCGAGTGCCGATGTAGCTTCATCGAAAATGAGCACGGGCGGATTTTTCAGCATGGCGCGTGCAATCGAAATGCGCTGACGCTGTCCGCCTGAAAGTTGCACACCTCTATCGCCAATTAGCGTTTGATACTGTTCAGGCTTTTCCAAAATGAACGCATGGGCATTAGCAATTTTCGCCGCTTGTTCAATTTGTTTAGGGATTGCCTCGCCCGTCATGCCGTAAGCGATATTCTTGGCAATCGTATCGTTGAATAAAATTACTTCTTGATTGACTACACCAAAGAGTCGACGAAGCGAGCTAATATCGAACTCGCGTATGTCCGTGCCGTCAATCAAAATGCGCCCTTTTTCAACATCGTAGAATCGGAGCAACAAGTCGACAATCGTCGATTTTCCCGAGCCCGACTGACCGACCAGCCCGACCATCTCGCCTTTCCTGACCGTAAATGAAACGCCTTTGAGCACCGGCTTTTCACCGTAGCGAAACCACACCTCTTCAAATCGAATTTCGTGCTCGAACTTGTCGATTTTTTTCGTGCCGTTTTTCATGGCACTTGGCTTATCAATGAGCGCAAACAAACGCTCCGCCGCGCTCAATCCTTCTTGCACGCGCGCGATATTTTCCGCAATGGCTTTAATTGGATTCATCACTGAATAGAGCGCAAAAGCAAACACCATCAATTCAACTGATGTAATTTCGCCTGCAAACACTTGTCTGCCGCCAAACCACAGCACCAGCGCAATCGCCGCAACCCCCATCGTTTCGTTGAACGGACTGATAATGCCATATAGCGCATTGACTTTCAAATTCGCTCGTCGATACGTGTCTGTAAAAGCACTGAATCGCTTTGCTTCACGCGCTTCCATCGCGTTGGATTTAACGACCTTGATTCCGTTAAAGACTTCTTGCAAGAGCGAGTTCATATCGCCCGACTGTTTCTGAACGACATCGGCTTGCGCTCGAATTTTCCGACCTAAAACGCGAATCGACCACAGGCTCAATCCCGATACGGCAAACGCGAAGAATGTGAGTTTCCAACTGATAACGAAGAGCACCGCAAGGAAAAATGCCGCGTTCAAAAACTGCCTTAAAAACGTGATAAAACTTGACCCGATATTCGAATGCACCATATTGACTTCGCCCATCACATAGTTCATCAATGTTCCGACGCGATTGCGATTGAAGTATCCTAATTCCATTTGCACAATTTTTTCAAAAACCGTGTCGCGCAGTTTTTTCAGCGTCTTGGTTTCAACTCGATTGACAATTTGATTGCTGAAATAAACGAAGAAGTTTTTGAGCACAAACGCACCGATAAGGAGCAAACAGACATTGAGCAATGTGCCTTCGCGCGTCTCGGCTGTAACAAGTTGCTGAAAGCCTTGTATGAGGTCGTTCTTGAAACTATCGGCTTTTTCACGGAAGAAATCGGTTTGCTCGGCAGGCGGTGGCGTCAGGGCAGGCGATTGCACAGCGGATTCAGGACTGAACACTGCGTTCAGAAGCGGCAAGAGCGTTCCAATCGAGACCACGCTGAAAAGTGAGGCGAGAAAATTCACCAGCACCGTTAGCGCAATCTGATACTTTTCGGGGGCTAAAAATTTGAGAACGCGAAAATAGAGTTTCATCTTGCTACCGATTTCTTGCTATCAATTCGTGAAATATCAAAATACGGAAATCTGCTTAAACCATTCGTGCTACCCGTTCGTGTTACGGCGCAGTTAGCCTTGAACGAATCTTTTGTGCGAGCGTTGCAAGTCGTTGCGCTTCGCTTGGGTTGCCGTGTGCGTTGAGGTAGCGCGCCGTATTTGAAAGTTGCACCGACGCAGTTTGCAGAATACCTTCTTCCAAATGATTGCGCGGCGTTGCCGAAAGAAACGAGTTGAGATGTTCAAGGTTGCCAACAGGCAAGAGCGTATCTTGCCGACTTAATCGGAGCGCAAAGCCTTGCGGCACTTTCTTGTAGGCAGTGGCAACCTCAGGTTCGGTTTGAACCACATCGGCAGTCAGATACACAGGGCGCGTGTCGATATTTTTTTCAATCAGCGAATTGAGCATCGCTATCCAGCGTGTTTGTATGCGCACTTGATTGTAAGGCTTTCCCGATTCAAACATCTCTAAATCTTCCAAAAAGGCGTCCATTTCGTTCTTCGATTTTTCTGAAAGTTCGGGAAACACCGTTTGCACTTTGCGCACATACCACGTGCGACGCAAGAGTTCTTTTTCAATCATCACCACATCGGGGCGATAGCCTTCGAAGCGTTGTAAATACCAAAACGCCGAACAGAAATAATCCCATTGCGCCGAAAGCACGAGCGCATTCGGCTCAAGCGATTCCAACATGGTTTTCGTGTAGTCGAGCACCAGCGTTTCGTTGCGCTTGTTGTTATGATTGAAGTTAATTGCAACGGCAATCAGCGGCAAGAGTAGCGAGAGCAAGGCAACTTCCTTTCGCTGTTGCGCTAAAAACAAAATGCCCATAGCGGCAAGTAAAATCAAGCCGAGAAACGCGAGCAGGAAATAAGAATCGGCATCATGCACGTTGTAATTGACGGCATAAAGCGCACTGCCAAACACCAAGAGCATAAAAAACCAAAACAGCGATTTCTCAACTCGAAACAACCGCACTGCGCCGTAAATCGCGAGCGCGATTCCAACAAACGCCAATTCAAACGGCAAGAGCGAGAAGAGCATTTTCGCCTGCGGTTGCCAATTCCCGTTGAAAAGATTGACTTGATACTGCTTGCCGCTGACGTGGTAAAAAAATTTATCAAACCCCCGATGCACTTCACCCCAGTTGAACTCTGGCATCATGGCACTGCGAATCGGCAAATAGAGGTAAAGGCTTAATCCCAACAAAAACGGCAACGCCATGAGCGCAATGCGCACGAATGATTCTTTCGTGAATCCAAATCGGTGGAAGTAAAAGTAAAGCATTGCGGGAGCGAGTAGAATCATAGTCAAGTGATTGCAGAAGCCAAGCCCGAGCACCAGTGCCCAAATGAGTGCGTCTTTCGTTCTCACTTCTGTTGCTAATGTGAAGCGCAGAAATAAGAGCATCGAGAGCGTAAGCATGACAAGGTGAAGCGAATAGACTTCAATGGCTGTCGCTTGTGCCCAAACTGTTCTTGAAAAGGCGAAGAGCCAACTTGCCACGAGCGCAATCAGCACAAGGTTTTCTTGCTCGAGCGGCAGGTGTATGGCTTCCGACTTGCTTTTAGATTTTTTCTTCTTCGTCTCTTTGGGTGTTTGCGCTTGCCGTTCTTGAAGGATTTTCAAAAGAAACAAAGCGAGTTCAAAGAAGAGCGCGCTTGCTAATGCGGTGCAGAATGCGGCAAAAAGATTCAGTTTGAAGATGATGGAGAAGGGAAGCGGAAGGATTGTCCATAAAAAGCCAAGAATGACGAACAACGGATAGCCTGTTGGGTGCGCCACACCGAGCGAGGCACACGCCGCCGCTAATTCGCCTGAATCGGTGAAAGTAACGGACGGCGCGAGGGTTAAAAGATATACGGCAAATGGAATCAGAAATGCGAGTACTCGAGCGAAAGGCTTTTTGAAGAGAATCTTCATTTCGGCAACGATTGAAATTTTGTGCCGAAATTACATCAAAACACAAAGAACTCGAGATAAAAGCAATGCTATTAGGATTGTTGCGAAACGACCTCGCGGCGATAAAACGGCTTTGGCGCGATGTCGTGGTCGATGAGTGCGTCTTTGGCGCGTCGCAGTTGCGGTTTGAGATGTTTCGCTGTTGGGCGTCGAACGATTGCCGTAAAGTAGCCGAGCCGTCTGAGCCCGATTGTGCCCAGTGCCAGCATCGCGCTTAAAATCACGTAAATCGCTATCGTGCCGTGCGCACTGAAAGATTGCATGACAAATACCGTTAGGAGCGCGGCGACGCAAAGCACAATGCTGATGCTGTAAATACGCAAAACCGTGTGCTTGTGTGAAAGTCCGATGAAAAACATCAAGCGGTGGTGAATGTGTTCGCGGTCGGCTTTGAATGGGTGTGAGCCTGAAAGCAATCGGCGCACGGGCGCAAGGAGCGTATCAGCGATTGGAAATCCTAAAATCAAGACCTGAATCCAGATAATCCCATCCGTTGCCGACGGGGTGTGGAAGAGCGGCAGGCATGCCATTAAGTAGCCGATGAAGAGCGCGCCTGTGTCGCCCATAAAAATTGTTGCGGGATTAAAGTTGTATCGCAGAAATCCAAGCGTTGCGCCTGCAATCGCCGCATAGCCTAATCCAAGTGCCATGTCGCCGTAAAGCAGAGAAATCCCCGACATTGTTGCGGCACCGATTCCAACCACGCCTGCGGCAAGACCGTCTAATCCATCAATCAAATTCACGGCGTTACAAATGCCGACAATCCAAATCACAGTCAGGAGCGATGAGAATGGTTCAAAGAGCGCAATACTTTCTCCGAATGGATTCGGAATTTCTGTGATTCGATGCTCTCCAAAGAAGACGGTGAAAAGTGCAATCGCAATTTGAAGTATAAACTTCGTTTTGAAGTTCAAATTCACCACGTCGTCGAGTATGCCTGTCAGGCAGATAAGCATTGCACCCAGAAGCACTGCCCAAAGACCTTTGTCAACTAATTGAGCAAATTCAGGAGAGAACGTGTAGCTGGCGAAAAACGCCGCCATCGCACCGAAAAATATCGCAATTCCGCCCAGCGTCGGGATTGTGCCTTTATGAATTTTGCGTGCTTCTGTGGAAGTATCCTCGACACGAAATCGAATCGAAGCCCAGCGGACGAGCGGCGTCAGCAAAATCACCGTTGAGAGAGCCAAAAAGAGCATGAGAACAAACATGGTTCGACTTGTTTGAGATTTAATCTGTTAAAATGTTTTTCTCTTTTCTTTCACTGGCTTTGCTGAACAGCGAGGCTGGCGGGTCGCTGTTTTGAAGAAAGGTATTTCTAATGAGGTTCAAATATACAACATCACGTTGCTTTCTACAAGCCCCCCACTAAGAGTTCTAAAGCGCGAATGCTGTTTTTTTTGTAAAAACTTGACAAATCAAAAAAAAATCTTATACTCACACAGTTCCAATTGACAATAAAGCAATATCAACAGCGCAACAATGAGAAAAACTGCTGAAATCTTCTCTCATTTGTTCTCCCTAAGTTCAATCCGCTCGCGCAACGTCGCGCAGTCCGTATTTGCTTTCATTTTCGCATCAAAATTGTTGAAGGAGAAACTACTTGTTACGGCAAAGTTGCCGCTTTCGAGGTCTTGTTCTTAAAACAAGTTTGCTCTTTACAAGGTAATGCTGTGGGTTAGTGGTTTGAATAAAACATTTCCAACCCGTCGACATTTGCCTGTTCGGCTGTGTTGTATTCTCAAAAATCAAGTGCTCGTCTTGTTAGAGCACGTGAGAGACAAAGATTTTTCAAATCCAATGAGTTGAAAGAGCGACCGCCGAAATAGTGTCGCCAAAGATTTTTGTTCTTTAAGTTCAACAAATAACTAACAACAAAACGGAGGGAAATATCAATGGCAGAAATACAGACGAAAGATGCTGAAATGACGAAAGTCGACTTCAATCAGCAGACACTTGAAAATTACTGGAAAGAAAACCGCAACCTTGTTCTGACGATGCTGGGCATTTGGTTCGCCGTCTCGTATCTCATTCAACTCTTTTCAAGTGCCATCAATGGCATTGTGATTGCAGGCTTTCCATTGGGGTATTACATGGGCAGCCAAGGTGCGCTGATTATTTTCGTTGTGATGATTTTTTTCTACGCGAAAAAGATGAACGAATTAGATAAGAAATACAACCTTGAAGAGGAGGGCGAATAACATGCAATTAAAAAAGATTCTTGGGCTATATGTAACGGGATTTGTTGTGCTGACCGTTATCCTTTCTCTGCTTGAATTTGCAGGCATTTTGCAATTAAAAGGGATTGGATATGTCTTCATGATTTTCTCCGTTGCTGTTTATGCGATGATTGGGATTATCACACGCACCAGCGACCCATCGGAATACTATGTGGCAGGTCGTGGCGTGAGTGCGATTTACAACGGCATGGCAACAGGGTCGGACTGGATGAGTGCCGCATCGTTCATCTCAATGGCAGGATTGCTCTTCGCACTTGGTCACATGGGGCTTGCTTACATTTTAGGTTGGACAGGTGGCTATGTGCTTTTGGCACTGCTTCTTGCGCCCTACCTTCGCAAGTTTGGTCAATACACTATTCCTGACTTTCTTGGCACGCGATATGGCGGCAATGCGGCGCGCGTTATCGGCATCATCTGCGCGATTCTCGTCTCGCTTACTTATCTCACGGCGCAACTCAATGGTGTCGGCACGATTGTCTCGCGCTTCATCGGCATTCCGTTTGAGCCGGGTGTGTTCATCGGCTTGCTGGGCGTGCTCGTGTGCTCGTTCTTGGGCGGCATGAGAGCCGTTACTTGGACACAAGTGGCGCAATACATTGTGCTCATTAGTGCCTATCTCATTCCTGTTGTTTGGCTCTCTGCGAAACTCTTCTTCATTCCTATTCCTGAACTCACCTACGGCAAAGTGCTCGAGCGCATCTCGGTGATGGAAAAGCAAATTATGGGCAAGGAAAATCCGAACCCTAAAAACATTCCCATGGACGTGCTGAACGATAAAATTGACCCTGCAAAAGAGAAAGAATCGCGCGACCTGTGGGCAAAAGATGTTGCAATGTATAAAGCCAAACTCTCGAATGTCGATTCTGCACTTGCCGCCGATAAA
>CALGMC010000243.1 GCA_937959145.1 uncultured Chlorobiales bacterium | reverse complement strand
CTCATTAGAACTGGATTCTTCGCTTCGCTCAGAATGACGGCGGAGTTAATGAAGAATGAAAAGTGAAGACTGAAGAACGGCTTGCCTCTCGTTCATCATTACGCACTACTCATTACTCGTTACTCATTCCTCATTACTCATTATTCATTCCTCATGAGTCTGTCATTCCGAACGCAGTGAGGAATCCACAAATAATGAAGAGTGAAGAGTGAAAGATTGGAACACGGATTGAACAGATTGCGCAGGTTTGCACGGATTGTGGATTCTTCGCTTCGCTCAGAATGACAGCCGAGTTAGTGAAGAGTGAGTAGTGAAGAGTGAAGAATGGCTCGCTTCTCGTTCCTCATTACTCGTTCCTCATTACTCATTATTCATTCCTCATGAGTCTGTCATTCCGAACGCAAGTGAGGAATCCAAGTTCTTTTTTCATAAGCATCGATTCATATACCTCAAATTTATCTTTGCTTAACGCCCCATTAATATTCGCGTAATAGTAGTCCCCTAACTTTGTATGCTGTATCAGCCATATCTGCATGAACCACAAAAATTATCTTCACATGAAATTTCGCAACATCTTGTTTGGCATTTGCGTGCTCTTGCTTTCAAGTAGCACAATGGCACAACTGCGTTTATCGCCGATTGGCACATTCCGAACGGGCGTCTATAACGCAGGCGGCGCGGAAATCGTCGTTCACGACCCGGCAACCCAACGGCTTTACTTCATTGAAGCCTCGACGGGGCGAATCGTGGTGCTTGACATCAGCAATCCGTATAACCCTGTTGAAGCCATTCCTGCTATCACACTTCCCGATGGATTTTTGCCGAATAGCATTGCGGTTCGTGGTGGAATCGTAGCAGTTGCCGCAGAAGACAGCATCAAGACGCGCAACGGTCGAGCGTTTTTCCTCGATACTAATGGACAAGTTCAAGGCTTCGTAACGGTTGGTGCACTGCCCGACATGATTACCTTCAACAACGATGGCACAAAGGTGCTTGTCGCTAACGAAGGCGAGCCGAATAACTATCTCGTTGGCGGAAATGACGCACAAGGCACGCCCAACGGCACAGACCCCGAAGGCTCGGTCAGCATTATCACAATAAACACCTCAAACTTTTCAAATAGTCTGGTTCAAACTGTTGGATTTTTAGACTTCAACGTCGGCGGTCCGCGCCATAGCGAATTGCCTGCGGGCGTGAGAATTTTCGGACCGCGTGCGTCGGTCGCACAAGATTTAGAGCCTGAATACATCAGCGTGCTTGGCGATACCGCCTTCGTTGCGTGTCAAGAAAACAACGCCCTTGTGCTCATTCGCATCAGCACCGCATCGGTAATTGCAATCAAAGATTTAGGATTCAAAGATTTCAATGTGGCAGGCAACGGCATGGACGCCTCCGACCAAAATGGCGGAAATATCGACATTCGCACTTGGCCCGTGCGTGGCTTGTATCAACCTGACGGAATTGCCGCATTTCAGCAAGGCGGACAAAAGTTCGTCATCTCGGCAAACGAAGGCGACGCTCGCGACTATTCCGGTTTCGATGAAATGATACGATTGGGCAACGCCAATTACCGACTCGACGCAACGACATTCCCAAATGCAGCGACCCTCAAAAACAACAACAATCTTGGTCGCTTAAATGTAACCACCGCAATTGGCGATACCAACGCCAATGGTGAGCGCACCGCCATTTACACCATCGGCGCACGTTCGTTCTCGATTTGGAGCGATAACGGCACGCTCGTTTGGGACAGCGGCGACCAATTTGAGCAAATTACGGCGCAACGCTTCCCACAAAATTTCAATGCAAGTAATGTTAATAACACCAAGAAAAACCGTAGCGACGACAAAGGTCCCGAGCCCGAAGGCGTCGTGGTTGGTCGCATTGGCGATAGCCTTTATGCCTTTATCGGATTGGAGCGCATCGGCGGTGTAATGACCTACAACATTACCAACCCAAGCGCGCCTTACTTCGTCGACTATGTCAACAACCGCAATTTTTCCGTAACGCCAAGTGCGGCAAATGTCAATCTCATCGGCGATTCAGGTGTGGAAGGGATTATTTGGATTCCTGCCTCGCAAAGCCCAACAGGCAAAGCGTTAGTCGTTACAGGCAACGAAGTGAGCGGCACGGTTACCATTTTTGAAGCCAATGGCTTTGCCGCGTCAGCACGCCTAAACATGAACGCGAATGGAACATACGTCTTTCCGCAAACCGCCATATCGCTAACGGCAGGTGGCGTCTCGGGCACAAACCCAACAACCGTAACGCGCTACACCGACGCACCGCAAAACGCATCGGGCATTGTTGGAAATGTCTCGCAGTATCGTTGGTTCTTGAAGATTGAAAATCGGCAACTCACCTCGCTCAACTTGTCGATTAACCTTTCTCAAATTCCCGTGTCGGGCATTGTCAATCCTGCGGGCGTGGTGCTTTACACGCGCTCGACGCTTGGCTCGGGAACATTCTCGCCGTTGGCATCTACGATTTCAGGCAACACGCTTTCAGCAACCATTCCGCTTCCGACAATCGAGAGCGACTTCACGCTCGAGCTTGCCTTTGGTTCAACGACCGAAGGTTTGCCCGTTGAACTCACCTCATTTGTTGGAACGGCAAAAGGCAACAGCGTTGAACTGGTTTGGAAAACGGCGTCAGAACAAAACAACGACCGCTTTGAAATTGAGCGTAGCCGTGATAACATCAACTTCACCAAAATTGGATTTGTGCGCGGAAGTGGCACCACAACCGAAGCCAAAACCTATCGCTTTGTCGATGAAGCCGTTTCGGGCAAACTTTACTATCGCTTGAAGCAAGTCGATTTTGATGGCGCGTTTGCTTATTCGCCTGTGGTTGAAGTGCGTGTCGCGCCGCCTGCTGAATTTGCGCTCGAGCAAAACTATCCGAACCCGTTCAACCCAACGACGACAATCCGCTATCAACTTCCTGTCGTCAGCAATGTGAAGTTGGAAGTATATGATGTGCTCGGAAAGAAAGTCGCGACGCTCTTTGACGGACGGCAAGAAGCAGGCATTTACAACTTCACGCTGAACGCAAACAACCTTTCAAGCGGCGTTTATTTCTATCGCTTGCAAGCGAGCGCGACGAATGGAGCGTCAAACGCAACCTTTGTGCAAACGAAGAAGATGATGCTGGTGAAGTAAGTTTGTGCTAATAAGTTTGAGTTAAACGATGATTGGGGGGCGGACGCAAATCCGCCCCTTTTGTTTTTAAGCCGATTACTCAAATCGGACTTGCTCGGCAATCGCAAGGCGCATGGCGTAGCGAGCAGGAATCCAACCTGAAACAAGCGCGGTAAGAAGCACAAGAAGCACCGCGCCGCCAATCGTAGCGAGCGGCAAGTAAATTTGAATTGTCCACCCAAACGACTGCACGTTAATCACATAAATCAGAATCAGCGAGAGCACAAAGCCGCACGCCACGCCAAGCAGTGAGGCAATTATGCCCATCAACAAGGCTTCAATCAAGGTGATGTTTCGCACTTGTTCAATGCTTGCGCCGATGGAGCGAAGCACGCCGATTTCGCGCCGCCGTTCAAAAATAATTGCCATCAATGAACTAATCACGCCCATAGCGGCAACTGCCATAGCGACGAATTGAAGCACATAGGTAATCGCGAAGGTTTGGTCGAAGACGCTCAGCACATTTTGCCGCAAGCCGTAGTTGGAATAGACCACGATTTTCGCCACGCCTTGAAATTTTTCCCGCAGGTGATTGACGAGCCGTTCCGCATCGGATTTATCGGCAAGAAAGACGCCAAGGTTGTTGAGTTTATCGTCGTTCCAGAATTTCTCGAAGTGCGCGCGGTGCATCAAAATCAAGCCTCTATCCGACGCATAGTCGTAATAGACGCCTGCAATCGTGAAGGTTCTTTCTCCGCTTGGCGTTTGAAGCGAAAATTTATCTCCTGTTTTCAATCCGAATTTGTTGGAGAAGACTTCGGTAACGGCGACGGCAGTTTCATCGTCAATGAGTTTGCGCGCAACGCTTTTGAACTCGCCATCTTTGAAGAGCAAATAAGATGAACGCGAAATGGCGTCAAGGTCAGAAGCGCAGAGAATTGTCGACGCGCCTTGAAATTGAATCGGACGCGAACTGAATCCGTCAACGCTCTCGACTTCGGGAAGCGTGCAGAGGTAGTCATACACTTCACGAGCGACAGGCAATTTTGAGCCGACGGCAAATTTTTCAGCGGGCGCAATGAAAATATCGGCTTTGAGCGTTTGGTCAATCCAATAAACCACTGTTTGCCGAAAACTGCCGACCATGACGCTAATGCCGATGAGCATTGCAATCGCAACCATCAACGCACTAACAGCGGTTGCCGTCCGATTCAGCGATTCGGAGAGATTGTTGTTCGCCAGCGTGCCTTCAATGCCGAACACGCCACGCACAACTTTTTCAAAGAACTTTCGGAACAGCACAATGACTTCGGGCGAAAGAAACGCAAAGCCTGCAATCGCACAAATTGCCGCGCCGTATCCGAACACAGGCATGCCGTTAATCGGCGGCAACTGCGCGAAAATCACACCGAGCACCAACAGCACGAAACTAACCGACAAAATACGTTTGATGTTCGCGCTGAACTTTTGCTCAAAGGCTTGAAGGTGAAAGGTCTCACGTGGATGCACGCGATAGACTTCAAACGCAGGGTAAAGTGATGACACAACCGACGCCACAACGCCGACTCCAAACGCAAGTCCTAACAGCGACGGCGCAACTTGAACCTCCGTTGCCGCTACATAGACATAGAGTGCCGTAATCGTTTGTGCTACTGAAGCAACCGTATATTGCGCAAGCGCAACACCCAAGAGCAAGCCAATCGCACTGCCGATGATGCCAATCAAAAAGGCTTCGAAGAGAAAGAGAAAAAAGACTTCGCCTGCGGAAAGTCCGAGCGCGCGTAGAATGCCAATTTCACGACGGCGACGAATGGCATTAGTGGTAATGGTGTTGTAAATCAGGAACATTGCCACAAGCAAACTAATGAAGGCTAAGGCGGAAAGGTTGAGGTCAAACGCCGCAATCATTTTCGCTACTTGTGCGCCGCGATTTTTCGCTGAAACGACCTCGACCTCAGGCGGAAGCGACGCCGACAAAAACGCCATAAACGCTTCGCGCTCTGATTCTTCAACCAAGCAATCAATTTTATCCAACTTGCCTTCTTTGCCGAAGAAGCGTTGCATTTGCTCAATGTCCATAACGGCAAAGGAGTTCGATACTTCGCTCGTTGGCGTATCGGTTTTGAAAATGCCAATGACGTTCAACTCGCGCTCTAAGCCGTTGGCAACAAGTTTAATGCGTTGATTTTTTTGTATAGCGTTGCGTTTAGCGAAGGATTCGGAAATGAGAATCGTGTTGGGTTGGAGCAAAAAGCGCAGGAAGGTTTCGCCGTCTAAGCCTTCAACGTCGTTATAGGCGCGGAATTTTCGGTCGGTGAAAATATCAATCCCGAGCACAATCAGGGCTTCTTTCGCGCCGCGAATTTCGGCAAGTTGTTCGGTTACGGGCGTTACGGCTTGAAGGGCTTTGGCGCGCTCCTTAATCTGCAACATCTGCTTGAAGACGCGCTCGGAAAACTCCGTGCCGCTGGCAGATTGCACTTGCACATTGGCTTTGCCATTGACATTGTCAATCGTGGATTCAAATGCTTTGAAGGCGGAATAATTCGAGAGGCGAATCGCCAAGAAGACCGCCACGCCAACCGCAATGCCAAAGACGGAAAGCAAGAACTTGCCGTAATCCTGAACGGCATGGCGAAGACTGACTTGTAAGAAGATTTTGAGTAGGTGCATCGGTCAGAGAATCTTTACGAGGCTAACGAGCGGTCGGGCAAGAACGTTTTCACAAGCAAGTTAAACCAAACGCAAGGGCATCGTTAGTTCGCTTCTAAAAGCAAACTTACTAATGTGTCAATTAGCGACAGTTTATCGGATAAATTCTTGCGAATCTCTTGGCGCACGCGCCCTAAGGTTCGTGCGTTCAAATCGGCAGTTGCATAGTGTTTATCAATAAACCTTTGTGCTTCTTTGGCACATGCCGCACCCAATTCAGCGAGTTTCAAGTGCGTTTCGTCTTTTGAATCAAAGAGCGGAAACGGCAAATCCAAAATTTTCTTGTG
>CALGMC010000242.1 GCA_937959145.1 uncultured Chlorobiales bacterium | reverse complement strand
AAGAAGTATTGATGGTCTTTAACAAAGCCGATATGCTTCCTGACGATTTCAACTTCAATGCAATTCGTGCGCACTATCCAAACGCGGTCTTTGTTTCGGCGGAGCGCGGCATTAACATTGAGCATCTCAAAGCGCATATTGGCGAAGTGATGGAAGCCGAATTTCAAACCCGAACGGCGCGCGTGCATATCTCGCAGTATAAAATCATCAGCCAACTGCACGACGAAACCGAAGTGCTTGAAAAAAAATATGACGGCGAATTTGTCGAAGTCGTTTTTCGTCTTCCGAAAAAGCATTTGAAACATGTCGACGCGCTGTTAGGCAAACTCCTTGATGTTCAAGCCGATTGAGTTTTCTTCTCTGAATTGTTCAGGCGGCTTTTGAGGTCGCCTGTTTTTTTTACTTAAATTTTATCATCACATATCTATCGCTTCACATGAATCCGTCATCGCTCCTCGCGATTGAATCTATCAAAACCACGCGCTCGACTTCGTTTTGGATGTCGCTCGGCATTTTTGCGCTGTTCAGTTCTTTGATTTTGTGGTTTAGTTTTCAGAGCGTAACGGTCGTCAATGGGCAGGAAGTCTCGAGCATGCGCTTGCCACGCGATTGGGGACGCCTGCTCTCACAATTCAAAGGCTTGCAAATTATCTTCGTTCCGATTTCCCTGATTCTGCTTACAGCAAGCGAATTTACGTTCAAGACCGCTCGCCAAAATGTCATCGACGGACTTTCCAAAGAATCGTTTCTCATTAGCAAATTGCTGACCACCTTCGCGCTGACGCTTCTCTACTTTCTGCTCACGCTTGTGCTCGGCATGCTTTTCAATCTTGGCGCAATCACGACCGAACAAAGTGAAACTACTCGCGCTTTCATCACCAGCCACGACCTCTTTCTTTTCGGCACATACCTTATTGCACTTTTAGGCTACGGAATGTTGGGATTGTTTTTCGCTTTCCTCACACGCTCGTCGGGCAGTGCGATTGCGTTCTATGTGCTTTATCTCATCTTGGAAGGATTAGCAGGCGGATTGCTCCAATTTTCAAGCACCTTGAAGCCAATAGTAAAATTTTTTCCGACTAAAGTTTTTGACGACCTCGTCAATCAATTTCGTTTTGATTCCGACTCGCTCGCCGAACTTCAATCTCAACTCAAACAAGCCGAAGGCATGGGACAAACAATTCCCGCCGAGATTTACGCGCAACTGCCGCAGTTTGAAACCGAAGTCGCATTTTTACTCACGGCTCTTTATATTGGATTGATTGGGGGCGCAACTTACCTTCTCTTCAAACAGCGCGACTTGTAATGGAAACGACCTTCGGCGCATTCCTCATTTTGATGGGCTTCGGCGTGATATGGCAATTTTTTCCGAGCCTGCCTGAACGCGCCTCGATTCGTGCCGCAATCGGCGCAATCGTGCTGAACATCTTTCTTCCTGCACTCTCGTTTCACGTGCTTTACAACGCACCGCTCAATGCAGAACTTTGGATTGTGCCGACCACTTCGGCGATTGTGTGCCTTTCAACCCTTCTTGTAGCGTGGCTTCTTTATCGCGCACTGCTTCAGTTTTCAGGTGGGAAATTTGCAAAAGCGAGTTTCGGCGCGCTCTTGCTTGGCGCAGCGTGGTGCAACGCAACCTATTTAGGATTGCCAACGGTTACGCTCTTGCTCGGCGAAGATTACGCGCGCATTCCGATTCTTTACGACCTGCTCGCCATTACGCCTCTTCTTTTGACCGTCGGTGCAAGCATCGGCGCGTTTTATGGTGATTCTCCATTCAAGCAGGATTTGCGCTCGTCGCTGTTGTCGATTGCTAAATTGCCGCCACTTTGGGGCGCAGTGCTGGGCGTGGTGCTGAACGCGCTTCAAGTGCCGCTTCCGAAAGCGTTTTTGAGCGCGTGCAAAATTGCGGGCAGTGCTGTGGCGCCTGTCATGATTTTTTCGGTTGGATTAGCCCTGCGCTTCTCGTCGCCAAAATCGCTCGTTTGGATTCTGCCTGCACTTGTTCTGAAACTTGCCTTTGCGCCACTTATCGCCTATTTCACCGCACAAACACTGGGGCTTTCAGGCAACGCCTTCGCCGCCACCGTCCTCGAAGCCGCCATGCCAACAATGGTGCTGACCATGGTGATTTCCGATAAGTTCAAACTCGATTCCGAACTTCTTGCGCAAACGATTGCAGTTACCACGATTCTTTCGTTTCTTACGCTTCCATCACTTTGGCGAATTTTGCAATAATTTTCTTCACATACGATTATGTCACTACTCACCGTTGGCTCAACTGCGCCGCACTTCACCACGATTGACCAAGACGGGCGCACCGTTTCACTTTCCGACTTCAAAGGCAAAAAAGTTGTGCTTTACTTTTACCCAAAAGACGACACGCCCGGCTGCACCAAAGAAGCCTGCGCTTTCCGCGATAGCCTTCCAAACTTCCAAAAACTCAATGTGGAAGTTCTGGGCGTGAGCGTTGATGACGAGAAAAAGCATAAGAAGTTTGCCGAGAAGTATAACCTTCCCTTTCGCCTGCTTGTGGATTCAGAAAAGAAAATCGTTCAAGACTACGGCGTGTGGGGAATGAAGAAATTTATGGGCAAGGAATATATGGGCACAAACCGCGTTACATATTTGATTGATGAGCATGGGAAAATCGCGCATGTGTTTGCGAAGGTCAAGCCTGAAACGCACGCAGAAGAAATTTTAGACTTATTGCGTTCAACATAATGCTGTAACGAGTAATCGTTATTCTGAGCGTAGCGTCGAAGAGTTAAGCGTGAGCAATGCGTTCAACTTTTAATTCTTCACTCTTAATTCTCAACTCATTTGGATTCCTCACTGCGTTCGGAATGACGGACTAATGAGGAATGAATAACGAGTAATGAGGAATGAGTAATGAGAAACAAAAAGTCGGAACGACAAAGCCATTCTTCACTACTCACTACTCACTATTCATTATTCATTAACTCCGCCGTCATTCTGAGCGCAGCGAAGAATCTACATCGGTGAAAAACCGCTCAATCTGTTCAATCGGTGTTCCACCTCAAAATGAGCCCACTCGTTTTTGTTTATGATTGTTCTTAACTTTCACCACTTACAAAAATGAACAATCATTATGGCAACGACACTTGCACCGCTCCGCACTTTCGCCGTTGACTTTGACGACGACGCCAAAGACTTGCTTCTGCAATTCACCCGCAACGACCCTTTCGCCGTTGGGCTTTGCACCGCTTATCTCAGCGAACACCCTGATTGTATTTTGGATTTAGCCGAAGAGTTTGAACGGGGTTTTGACTCCGCCGTTTCTTCGCTTGTCG
This sequence comes from uncultured Chlorobiales bacterium, assembly GCA_937959145.1. GTDB lineage: Bacteria > Bacteroidota > Chlorobiia > Chlorobiales > Thermochlorobacteraceae > JANWWM01. Next base: position 1,305 of record CALGMC010000242.1, on the reverse strand, counting down.
AGCGCGTTCTGACGATGCTTCTTTCCGACTCGCCGCCCGTGCTTTATGCAACCTGCGTTCTGCTTTCGCAATGCGATGAACCTTTTTCGGAAAAAATTCTTGATGGCATTTGGAAAGGCATGCCTTGGGACGCGACCTATCCTTCCTCTATCACTTCTCCTTTGTCGTCGCTTGCGCGCGTTTCGTTTGTGAAGAGCGACGCATCGGGAATTTTTCTTGATGAACACATTAAACGCTCGATTCTTTGGAAACTTTCCGAAGCCGATAAGCAGAGCGCGTGTGTTTCGATTTCTAATTACTTTGCTCAATCCAAATTGCCCGACGAAGAGAAAATTCCGAAGGCACATCACTATCTCAAAAAAGCGGGATTGATTAAGGAAGCCTTGCAACTGGCGATTGCTTACTCAACGGCATTTGTCAAAGAGGAAAAATTCGATGCCGCACGCCGCTTGATTTCGTCCGAACTTTCCGATATGTCGAACTTCGATAAAGAATTGCGCGTGTTTCTTTTGCATCAACTTTCCGTCATCGACTTCAACTTGCAACGCTTTGACGACGCAATTACTTCGATTCGCGAAGTCGTTGAGGAACTTTCTCACGGGAATAATCTCGCTGGAAAACTTGCCGCGCAGTCGCAATTAGCCAACCTTTACGCCATGCAAGGCAATACCGACGCCGCGCGCCGCGAATTTGAATCCGTTTTGAGTGAACACGAAAAACATCACAACCTTTCGGGCATTGTCTCCATTTGCGCTCAACTCGGCATGATGGCATTTGAACAAAAAAACCTGCCGATTGCCGTCGAACGCTTTTACATCGCGAAAACACTTTCCGCCAACCTTACCCAGAACGAGCAGAAAATCTGTCAATTAAATTGGGAGTATCTTCAAAACGAACTTGGAGCATCTCGCCTACAGGAATTGCTCTTGCTCGTCAAACCCAAAGCCGATGCCTATATTCAGCGCGTCAACGCGCGTTAGTTGAACGCATTAGAGGAAGTCGTGTGTTTAAGGAGGCAAACTAACTTTCTAAACACATGCTTCAACTTACGAAACTCAAAAAGACATCGGACTTAGACCTCTCGATGTGGTGGAGCGACGGCGTTCAAACTACGATTCCTATTAAACGACTACGCGACGAATGTCCGTGTGCTGGGTGCAAAGGCGAAAGCGTCCTCTTTGAATCTTACGCGCCTGTCAAACTTCCGATTGCTACGCCCGGCATGTATGAACTCAAAAAAATCGATGTCATCGGCAACTACGCCATTCAACCACTTTGGGGCGACGGACACAACACGGGACTTTA
>CALGMC010000241.1 GCA_937959145.1 uncultured Chlorobiales bacterium | reverse complement strand
TCCGAGATGTTGGTTTTCTCCATCAAGAGTTTGACAAGGTCTTGCATAATCGAATATGGTTTGAATTAAAAAGCGGGAAACACAAAGGGCTTAATCGCTATCAAAATTAATCGCCGCCAAAAATGTTGCCGATGCCGATACCGCCTTCTTCTTTTCCGCCGTAGGAGGCACGCATGATTCTATCTGCCAAGCGTGAGAAGGGCAGGCTTTGCAGATAAACAACACCGGGACCTGTTAATTTTGCAAAGAACAATCCTTCGCCGCCGAATAAGACATTTTTGAATCCGCCGACAAATTGAATATCGTAATCGACGCTCGGTGCCATAGCGACGAGACAGCCCGTATCGACGCGCAAGGTTTCGCCCGCGGCAAGTTGGCGTTGAATAATTGTGCCGCCTGAGTGAACAAACGCCCATCCGTCGCCTGTGAGGCGTTGCAAAATAAAGCCTTCGCCGCCGAACAGCCCTGTGCCGATTTTTTTGGTGAAGGCAATCTCGATTTCAATGCCTTGTGCGGCGCAGAGAAATCCATCTTTTTGGCAAATGAACTCGCCGCCGAGTGCCTTCAAATCCAACGGAATAATTTTACCCGGATACGGCGCGGCAAAGGCGACTTTCTTTTTCCCTTGTCCGCGATTAAGAAACGAGGTGATGAAAAAAGAATCACCGGTGAACATGCGCTTCAATCCTGAAAAGAGTCCGCCCCCTGTGGAAGTCTGCATTTCAATTCCTTCCTCCATATACATCATTGCGCCGACTTCGGCACGAACGGCTTCGTTTGGGTCTAACTCGATCTCAACAATTTGCATTTCACTACCAAAAATTTGATAGTCAATTTCGTGTGCAGGCATGCGAATAATTTATTGGTTGAGTAAATGGTTAAGAATGTAAGTCTGAAAAAGCAACGGCGGCATAAACGGCAAGATTGAACTTAAAGTTGCAGGTGATTAAGCCACAGATTCATCGACCTTCTTACGCGCTTGTTCGGGCAACGATTCCGATTGAAGTTCTGAAAACTTGGCTTTCAAAAATTCAACTGCCGCCTCACGCTCGTGCGGAATAATGCCGTCTAAAATCGCGTTCTCCATCGACTTCTTCAAAATGCCGACGGCGCGTCCTTCGGGAAGATTAAACATCGCCATGATTTCATTGCCGTTGATGGGCGGACGCCATTTCGCCCATTTGTCTTTTTCGGACACATCGGCGACTTTTTCTTCAACGCGCGCAAAGTTCGCCAAAATCTTCTGCACTTTTTTGGGATTCTTGCTGGTTACATCGGCGCGGCAGAGCGTCATCAAATCGTCTAAGTGTTCGCCCGCCTCAAACATCAATCGGCGAATTGCCGTATCGCTGATTTCATCGCGCGAAAGCGGAATCGGACGCAAATGCATGCGCACCATTTTTTGCACAAAAGGAAGTTGTTCCATCGGCAATTTCATGCGGCGAAAAATTTTCGGAAGCATATTTGCTCCAACAGCATCGTGTCCGTGAAAGCTCCACCCAATGCCTTGATGAAACCGCTTCGTGCGCGGCTTGCCAATGTCGTGCAACAGCGCGGAGAGGCGTAGCCAAACATTATCCGTCATCGCGCAAATGTTATCGACGACTTTGAGCGTATGGAAAAAAGTATCTTTATGCCCCATGCCGTCAACCTGCTCAACGCCCGCCATGACAGGCAGTTCGGGGAATACTTCATCAAGAATTTTCGTGCGATATAAAATTTCAAAACCGATTGAAGGCGTATCGGTCATCAACAGTTTGAGCAGTTCGTCGGTGATTCGCTCTTGTGAGACGATTTTCAGGCGCGAGCGCATGTTTTCCATCGCAGGCGGAATGGAAGGGTGGAGTGTAAAGCGGAGTTTCGCCGCAAATCGTGCCGCACGAAGCATTCGGAGCGGGTCATCTGAAAAAGTCGATTCAGGTTCAAGCGGCGTGCGCAAGATTTTTTTTTCCAAATCGTCAAGTCCGCCGAACAAGTCAACTAACTCGCCATATGTTGCGCGATTGAGTGAAACCGCAAACGCATTGACGGTGAAGTCGCGCCGCGAAAGGTCATCTTCCAGTGTTCCGATTTGGGTAATCGGCTTGCGCGACTCAGGGTTGTAAGATTCTTTGCGTGCGCCGACAAATTCAAGTTTGAGCGCGCCATGTGCGTCGTCATTTACTTGCAGTTGTGCCGTGCGGAATCGCTCGAAAACAGCAAAGCCAAAGCCATTCAGTTGCGACTTCACTGCCTTCGCAAATTCAATCGGCTCGCCGATGACCATCACATCGATATCTTTGCATGGCTTACCCAGTAGCCTATCGCGAACAAAGCCGCCGACGGCATAGCAAGGCAGGTTCATCGTGTCGGCAATGCGACCAATTTTCTCAAAGAGTGTTTCTGAAATCGTGATGTTCAAGGCTCAATTCGGATAAAGGTTTTCAAGACGCACATTGTTGAGTCTAAAACGAGATCCAATCTCATGCCGTTTCTTTGACGGCACTTGATACTCAAATTGCATGTCAAAGTTAAGGCGAAAATTGAACTAAAAGGCATTAACGCTTTTGGCGTTCAAGCAAGCCACGAAGGAACGCCACGCAAACATCGCCATCTAAACTCATCGGGTCAAAGGAATCGCCGCCGCTGTATTTGATGTATTCAGGATAGAAATCGCGCGAAGTCGGAAAAAAGACAAGCGACATCTCCCACCCTTCAAATTCGCGTTTCTTAACACGCGAGAACTCAATCAAATTCACGTTCTTATGGCGCGGGTCACGAAGAATGGTTTCAAAAAGTTTATTGACCGGTCTGATGCTCCCTTCCAAAATTTGCAAGAATTTGCTCTCGCAGTAAAGCAATCCACCTGAAACTAAAAGCGATTCATTTTTGATGCTGGCTTTCGCCGATATGGATTTCACATCTTGAATGGTGAGGTTATCTGCCGCTTCGCTGTAATAAACCAAACGATAAAGTTGCATGCTTGTAAGAAATAGTGTTATGAAATTGTAACGCTAACGCACGATAGCAAGTTTCTCGATTCGTTCTGCCCGAAATTGCCCGTCCTGACTGCTTAAAATGACTTTGTAGAGGTAAATGCCGTTTGCGACATCGCTTCCGTCGTCGTCTTTGCCGTCCCAAGCAATGTTGATGCGATGTGCGGCTTGGGCGTCGCGAAGCGTTTTAATCAAGCGTCCTGCAACGGTGTAAATTTTAATTTGCACATTGAGCAAGTCGTTGGGGCGGTTGTTTTCAATAACAAATGTGGTGCGGTCGCGGAAGGGGTTCGGGTAGTTCATCACGCGATTGCCAAGCGTGAGTTTAGACGAATCGGCGACAGTAAAATCCAAGAACTGCTCGACGGAGTTGTTAAACGTATCCCACGCCTTGAAGCGGAGCGAATAGCGTCCGTCGCGCAAGTTGCGGAAAGGATAGCGAATTTCGCCTTCGGTAAAACTGCCTTCTCGCGCTTCATAAAATTCATTCAGGATAATCGGATTGCGCTCGTCGCCGTTGAGCACAAGCGTGATAGCGCGCCCGATGCTTTGCGTAAGGTTAATGCCGTTTTCGTCTGAAAGTTCCGCAATGAAGATTGGATTTTGATTCGTTACGCCTCCTGATGTGAAGGTTCTATCGTTAAGGAAAACTGTTGCGTTGGGCGGTGTATTGTCGGGCTGTGCGTCGGGATTTGTGCCGGTGAAAAGCACTTGTTCGGTCGCGCCTGATGCCGTCGCAAAAACATCGCCGAGCGATGCGTTCGCTTTCCACGCATAAAGGCTAATGCGACCGGAGTTCAGGCTATCATATGAAATATCTTTTGGCACAACGAATTGAATGGTGAATCGTCCATTGCGCACATCGACCGTGCCGCGATAAATCAGCGCGTTGCGCACATTGTAGTAGTCGTCAATGATGCCGTCGCCTTCGTGGTCGGCGGGTGTGGCGCGTGCGGCGTCAAAAATGATGGTGGCAATTTTGCCGTTGAAGTCGGAAAGCAAACTGCCTTGTGGTGAGCGCACCGAGCCAGAAATGCGCGTGCGACTTAATGCGGGAATCGTCAGCGACGCAGAGTGAAGGGCGTTGCCATTGATGGAGTCGATTTGTGCGACGGTTCTGCCTGAAAGCAATCGCATCGCAGGGTCGCCGAGCAAGAAGAAAAATCCGACATCGTTGCCAACAGCGTTATTGAGTTTGAATCGGTAGAGCGAAAGTCCAACTGGCGAAGCAAGTCCATCGGATTGTCGTGCTAACAGTTCGCGCAAAAGTGCAGGTGGCGCGTTTGAGCCGCTGGTTACTAAAATCGCACGCGAGGTTGTAAATAAGCCAACCGCACCGCCGTTGGGCGTGATAAACATTTGCTCCGCACCGCTTTGGAAAAATGGGTCGTCGGCTCTGCCGAAGTCGCACGTGGCGGTAATGCAGAAGGTCAATCGGCGTTGATTGTTCAGCAAGCGCAGGGAAGTCGAGGGCTCAAAGATGCGCTCTGCCGTCCACACATTTGGGTTGCCGTGTCCAATAAAATTGATAATCAGCAAGCCGCTGTTGAGCTGGTTAATGATGTCGTTGTAGAGCGCGGGAAAGCGTCTGCCGCCTGCGACACTTTCGGGACGGTAGAATGGTGCGTAAAGTTTAACAGGGTCAATGTAGGGCGCGCTAATGCGGGCTTGTTGCAAGGTAAATTCGCTATCACGGGTGAATTGGTCGCGTGCGTGTCCGGGATTGCGAATTGCGCCGTTGGGATAATCATCAGCCACTAATCCGAACCGATTGCGCCAATCGCCAAAGTCGGAGTTGGTTTCGTAGCCGATGATTTTTTCAACAGCAAATTCGGCTTCTCGTGCCGATTGAACCGTCAAACGACCAATCGCTAATTCAGGTCGGAAATCTTCGCCCTGAACGCTGACAAAAAAATCGTCCGAACAGTTGAACGATGCAAGTTCGTTGACACGGTCAGTTGAAGCAAAGGCAGGCACTTTCGGATAGGTGCGCCCCAAAAGGTTACGAAAGTCCCAATCGCCATCGCCTAAAAGCAAGACATATTGCGGGCGCAGGTCGGCATTAGCGGCGTTGTCGTAAAGAAATTTGATGAAGTTGCGAATTGCGGTGAAATCTTGCTTGCCGCCTGAAAATTCGTTGTAGATTTGTTCGGTTGAAACCATAGCCGAGCGCAAGGCAAGCGCGCCCCATCGAGCGTTGTCGCGTCGGTAATTGAAAATCTGCATCGCCGCCGATTCGTATTCTTTCGGATAGATGATGATGTATTCAGGACTTTGCGCAACGAG
>CALGMC010000240.1 GCA_937959145.1 uncultured Chlorobiales bacterium | reverse complement strand
TGGTTTAGCGTTGGTCAAGTTGTTTTGTTGATACACTCATTAGCGTGTGCAAGTTTAGCACTTATGCCCGGCTTCAACAGGCGGATGCGCATAGTTGTCGGATTCGTCCTCGTTCGGGCGCGGTGCTAAACATTGAAAATCCTTTTCAACCAAAATGTAAAGCGACTCGCCGTTGTCGAGTGGTTGATGGGCTTCAAATCCGACTTGCTCCGTCTCAACCCAAGTTTGAGCAAGGGCTTTGGGCAGATGAACGGTAATCGTGCAGTTTTCCATCGTTGCCGAAAGTGAAGGCACGTCGGAAACTTGCATCGCGTATTTCATTTGGGCATTGCCCGCGAAGTGAATCGCGTCTTCAACATAACCGTCGCTGCCGATTTTAGCAACTTCGGATTTTGATAAGCGCAAGCGCAGTGTATTTCCTTTGATTCGCAGTTTCATCGTGATTGACGGTTAAGGTTAGCGGTGATTGGATTTTAATTCTTTCATCATAAACCATTGGTCGCCCGAATCTTCATGGTCGTTGTGGAAGAATCCGTTTTTGAAGTAGAAGCGTTTGCCGATTTCGTTTTGCTTATGCACGAAGCAGAAATACTTTTCCGAGCCTGTGGCAAGTGCAAAGTTTTCGCCGAGTTCGAGTAACCGTTTGCCGACGCCTTTGCCGATGTATTCAGGACGAAGGTAAATGCGGCGAAGTTCGAGCCCTTTATCGCAGAAGCCGAAATTACAAAAGCCAATAACGCGCTCGCCCTCTAACGCCACATAAAAGCACATTTCGCCCGATTGAATTTTCGGCAGTAGCGCAATGAGCGATTCAGGTTCGTAATCCTTGCGCACCATTTGCTCAATCATGTCGGGACTGAACACATTCTTGTAAGTTTCTTGAAACGATTGTAAGGCGGTTTCATAAATGCTTTGAGCGTCTTTCGGCTCAAAGGTTCGGAAGGTAATGCGTTCGTTCAGAACAGGCTTCTTGACGCGCCAATCGCTGGTGTAGATGTTGAATCGATTCGGTCGTAAAAATCCAATTAGCGTCATATCAAATTCATCAGCCAATTCAACTGCAAGGCTCGACGGCGCACCGACTGCACAGAGCATCGGAATGCCCGCCATCACGGCTTTCTGCACCAGCTCGAAACTTGCTCTGCCGCTCACCAAAAGAATCGAGCGTTCAAATCGATGTCCCGACAAAAGTTCTGCGCCGATAAGTTTATCGAGGGCGTTGTGCCGTCCGACATCTTCACAGACGCGAAGCAACTTGCCGTGTTCGTCAAACAGTGCGGCGGCGTGCAATCCGCCCGTTTGGTCAAAAATTTCTTGAGATTGGCGAAGCGTTTCGGGAAGGCTATAAATCAATTCGGGAGAAACGGCGAAATGTTCTTTCCATCGTGTCGGACACGTATCGGCAAGACGCACCGCGTTAATAGACGCCTTGCCGCACACACCACAGCTCGATGACGTGTAAAAATGCCGCTCCAACTTCTTGAAGTCAACTTGAACCGTCGGCTTCAAGACAACGCGAATGATATTTTGATATTGATTTTTTTGCGTGGAAGGAAAGTGATAATGAATGTCGTGAATGTCGGAGAGCGATTTGATAATGCCTTCGGTGAAGAGAAACCCAATCGCAAGTTCGGTATCGTGTGAGGGCGTGCGCATTGTTACGGAAAGACTTCTGACGGTGGAAAACCCCTGCTCAAAACACGCAACTTGAATCTCGAGCGGCTCTTCAACGGCGAGCACATCTCTTGACTGCGTCATCGTTCCGCCGTGAACCTTGTGAATCTCAAACGATTGAATACTGCCTTTATTCATCGCTTCTCCGTTGTCTAATGTTGTTTGCGGCTAAAATTGGAAACCGCACTTGGAACAGGAATAGGGCTTAAAGACAAATAAACCTATCTGTGAATTTTAATCGTTTCAACCTAAATCGTGCGCGAAGTAGCAATGCCGTGCGATTGTGCAAACGAAATGGCTTCGTCGTATCCGGCGTCGGCGTGGCGAAGAACGCCCATAGCAGGGTCGCTATTGAGCACGCGCGAAAGGCGTTTATCCATTGCCGTTGTGCCGTCCGCAACAATCACCATGCCCGCGTGAATCGAGTAGCCAATGCCAACGCCACCGCCGTGATGCACGCTCGTCCAACTTGCGCCGTTGACAGAGTTGATGAGCGCGTTAAGAATGGGCCAATCGGCAATGGCGTCGGAGCCATCTTTCATCGCTTCGGTTTCGCGATTGGGCGAGGCAACACTGCCGCAGTCCAAGTGGTCTCTGCCAATTACAATCGGGGCTTTAACCTTGCCTTTGCGAACAAGGTCATTGAACCGCAATCCGGCTTCTTCGCGCTCTTTGTAGCCAAGCCAACAAATGCGCGCGGGCAATCCTTGAAAGGCAACGCGCGTTTGTGCTTTTTCAATCCAGCGTTTCAGTGGTGCGTGGTTCGGGAAGAGCTCGAGAATGGCTTTATCGGTTTCGTAGATGTCTTGTGGCTCACCGCTTAATGCTACCCAGCGAAACGGACCTTTGCCTTCACAAAAAAGCGGACGAATGTATTCAGGCACAAAGCCCTTGATGTCGAAGGCATCTTCGACGCCCATCTTGATGGCTTGTCCGCGAATGTTGTTTCCGTAATCAAAGGTAATCGCGCCCATTTTTTGAAGCGCGAGCATGGCGCGCACATGTTGCGCAATGGATTCCATCGCGCGACGCTTGTAGACTTCGGGCTGTTTTTGGCGTAGGTCGTTCAAATCTTCATCGCTCGAAGTTTGAACGGGAACATATCCGACGAGTTCGTCGTGCGCAGAAGTCTGGTCGGTGAGAATATCGGGGACGAAGTTTCGGCGCACAAGTTCGGGCAGAATTTCCGCCGCATTTCCCAAGAGTGCGACGCTACGCGCAATGCGATTTTGTTTGTATTCCGTAACCTTCTTCAAGGCTTTGTCTAAATCGGTCTCGAGTTCATCGACATAGCGCGTTTGCAGGCGTTTCTCGATTCGGGCGCGATCGACTTCAATGGCAAGAACGGTGGCGTTGTTCATTGTGCCTGCGAGCGGTTGTGCGCCCCCCATGCCGCCAAGTCCGCTCGTAACAATCAGCCGTCCTGAAAGGTCGCCGCCGAAATGTTTTTGAGCGCATGCCGCAAAGGTTTCGTAAGTGCCTTGCAAAATGCCTTGTGTGCCGATGTAAATCCAACTGCCTGCGGTCATTTGTCCATACATCGTTAAGCCGAGTGCTTCGAGTCGACGAAATTCGTCCCAAGTTGCCCATTTCGGCACGAGCATAGAATTAACGATAAGCACGCGCGGAGCTTCTTCGTGCGAGCGCAACACGCCAACTGCTTTGCCTGATTGAACAAGCAATGTTTCGTCGTTCCCAAGCGATTGCAGGGCGCGCAAAATGGCGCGATAG